>DEYX01000173.1 GCA_002365025.1 Hungatella sp. UBA3147
CAAAGGATCCGGTTAACATGGCTGGATTTGTGGCTGAAAACCTGATTACCGGTAAAGTTGCATTTTCTTCCTGGGATGCTGTGGAGCAAAACCCGGAGACCGTACTGCTTGATGTCAGAGAGGATGCAGAGCTAATGGCCTTTTCCCTGCCAAATGCAAAGCATATTCCTTTAGGACAGTTAAGAAAACGCTTAAAAGAGCTGGATCCTTCAAAGAAAATCATCGTCTTCTGCGCCATTGGAGTCCGGGCTTACAATGCTGCCCGCCTCCTGATGCAGAACGGCTTTCATAATGTCAAGCTTTATCCCGGCGGCGCCAGATTCTATCAGTCGACCCATTATACGGCGGAAGGGGTTCTTCCTTCCGAACAAACCGTTTATTCCGACAGCGGCCAGATGGAAACGAAAAATATCCCCACCTCTGCCATGCGCTTAGACTGCAGCGGCATGCAGTGTCCCGGACCCATCATGAAGGTGTTTGAAACCATGAAGGAGATGCCGGATGGAGCAGTCATGGAGGTTTCTGCCTCTGATCCTGGTTTTACCCGCGACATCGGCGCCTGGTGCAGACGAACCGGGAATGAGCTTATGGCCTGTGAACTCCGCGGAAAAGATTACGTTGCCCTGGTAAAGAAAGGAACTCCTGCTGCCCCTGATAAAACGGAAGCCGCCGAAGGAAAGACCATCATCGTATTTTCCGGTGATCTTGACAAGGTTTTGGCCAGCTTTATCATTGCTAATGGCGCTGCCGCTATGGGCAGACCCGTTACCATGTTCTTTACCTTCTGGGGATTGACGGCATTAAGAAAGTCAGAAAAACAACCGGTCCGCAAATCACTGGTGGAATCCATGTTTGGATTCATGCTGCCCAGAGGAAGTAAAAAATTAAAATTATCAAAAATGAACATGGGCGGCATGGGAACCGCCATGATGAAAAAGATCATGAACGATAAAAATGTGGATTCACTGGAAACCCTGATCCAGAAAGCCATGAAATCCGGAGTAAAAATTGTTGCCTGCACCATGAGCATGGATGTCATGGGAATCCGGCCCGAGGAATTGATCGACGGAGTGGAACTTGGAGGCGTAGGTGCTTATCTGGGAGATGCGGAAGAATCCAATGTGAATTTATTTATTTAGGAAAGAATGCTATGGAATAGATACAGGCAGATATGATGAGATTAGCTAATAGGCGGGTCCGTGTTATGTTACGGGTACCCGCCTATTGTTTTTCTAATATGGCGAACGCAGACACAACAAAAGCGTTTCTATGCGATATCATGCACGGCGGCTTTGGGATTGGAGGTTCTTTCATGTTTGGGTTTCCTCCACCTCCTTCTTAATGTACATTATGACATACATTTTCATTTTAGTTAAGATACACGTAATGGAACTTAAGACCCGAAGGAATATGGATCAGCCTATCATATTTTAATATAATAAAAAACCGTTAGAAACAAACACTTGACATATTCCCAATTATATCTTATTATTACTTTTATTAAGTATTTTAAGTAATAATAAGGAGTGTTTTATATGAAGGAAAAATATTATTCAGTGGAGCAAATATCAGAAATGCTCAATATCCACCCAAAAACAATCCAGCGTTACATCAGGGAAGGCAAGCTGAGAGCAGGGAAGATCGGAAAAAGCTGGAGAGTGACCGGACATGACTTAAGTGTTTTTATGGAAAGCACAAAATTACCAAGCGGGAAGGGAACCAGCCATTCAATTAATAAATCCGACTATGAAATAAAGGTATCTTCCGTAATTGATATCGATGTCGAGGGAATGGATGATGCCATTCGTATTATGAATACCGTTACTGCCGCGCTGAATACCAATCTCCCGGAATATGGCCATCCGACCATGCATGCACAATTTCTGGAATCAGAATGCAAAGTTCGTGTCACCATATGGGGGAACATCCAATTTGCACAGGCAATCATTCAGTTAATTATGGAATTGGTTGAAACGATTAGACAGGAGGATTATTAATGAAGACCATACGAAATAAGGTATTCAAATCCCCGGAATGCCGGTTTTTGCCCTGGCTCCAATGTCCGAAACCCACATTCTTCAAGGCTGCGGGCATATACTGACAAATGTATTGGATATAACAGTTCCATTTCTAGAGAAAGAAGGATTTAGATGAAATGAATATAAAAACAATAAGAAACCAGAATATTGTAATTCTTAATAAGGACGAAAAGATATCCACTGCTCAGGATATACTTGATTTAATGGCTTCGTCCCAATACCAATGTGATTGCATCGGTATGACCCTGTATAAAGAAAGTCTTGATGAAAGCTTCTTTGATCTTAAAACAGGTATAGCAGGGGAAATCCTGCAGAAATTTTCAAACTACCGTTTTAAGCTTGCAATCATAGGGGATTTTTCAAACTATACCAGCAAAAGTCTAAGAGATTTTATTTATGAATGCAACAAGGGAAACCAGATTTACTTTAAGAATGACTTAGATAGCGCCTTGTCGGCGCTGGTACCGGAAAAATCCACGGAACGTTAAAACTGGTTCCATGATATACCGTTAGACATGGAAACGGCGGCTTTGAACTCACAATCAAAGCCGCCGTTTTATGCGTTCCTTTATAGCTCAATTCCTCTAAGCTTAATATAATCCTTAATCAGCTTCGCGGTCTGCTCTAAGTCAATGCTGCTGGTATTGATAATCAGATCATAATTGTTCCAATTTTCCCAGTTTTCACCGGTATAGTAGCGGTAATACTCCTTCCGCTCCCGGTTAATCTTCTTTACCCGCTTTGCCGCTTCCTTCTCATCAACCTTATCCACTTCCATGGTGCGCTTGATAAGGGTTTCCGTGTCTGCGTAAACAAAGATTTTCACCAGGCCCGGAAATTCTTCCTTTTCACGGCCTAAGATATAATCCCCGCACCGTCCTGCAATAATGCAGGACTCTTCCGTAGCCAGTTCTTTTATGACCTGGGACTGGAAACGGAACAGATTCTCCGGTTTCACAATGTCTGCATCCGTAGAGGGTTTCCCAAGCTGGGGCTTTAAGCCGCTTACGATCTTATAAAGCAGATTACTACCCGCCTTTTCATCCGCCAGACGGAAAAATACCTCTCCGACTGCGCTTTGCTCCGAAGTTATGGACAAAATCTCTTCATCATAAAAATGAATTCCCAGCTCCTCTGCAAGGGCTTTTCCCACGATTCGGCCGCCGCTGCCGTACTGCCTTCCTATGGTGATGACCAGATTTTTCTTTTCTTTCATAATGCCTCCTTCTGCCCACGTTCTTTTCTAACGTTTCTTAATTATATTTTACTCCATTTTGGCAGAATTTACAATTATTATTGATTGATTATCTCATTGAAGCAGATGGCTCCATATGGTCTGATGCTCATTCGGTAAGCATTGCCCTCTCCCATGGCTTTCTCGATATAGGAAATATATTCATCTACCAGCTCATTCGGCAGCATGGTCATGATGACACCGGCAAATCCGCCTCCATGTATTCTACATGCACCTGTATTTTTCTCTGCCAGGAAAAGTTCCGTAAGAGCCAGGGCAATGGTGATTCCCTGCTCCTGGAAACTGGTGTTGGTAAAGCAGTTCTGCAGCCATTTCCAGGAGGAATTTCCAGATTCGGTGATCTTCTTTAAAAAGTCCTCAAACCGGTTTTCTTTTAAAGCCGCCACTTCTGCCTCTACTCTCTTATTCTCTTCAAAGAAATGGAGGGCGCGAAGGACAGAACGGTCACCGGCAAAATCCCTGATTTCCTGTAAATTGTCAATGACCTCTTTTTCCGTGATTTCAGCACATACTTCTTTTCCGAAGAATTCTGCAACCTTTTTCATCTCTGCCGGAACCGAGGAATAATCTGCGCTTAAATCCGCATGGCCTTTTCCTGTATTGACAATAATAAGGCTATGATTCTTAGAGCCAAAATCAAAATCAATCTTCTCTACAACCGGAACTGCCGGGTCCTTAAAATCAATAGTAATTAGTCCTCCTACTGCACATGCCATCTGGTCCAAAAGGCCGGAAGCCTTGTCCCAGTACACGTTTTCAGAAAACTTGCCGATATGGGCATATGCCACGGCATCCATGGCGCTATTGTTAAAGAATGTATTTAAAATAGAGCAAAGCAGCATCTCAAAGGAAGCAGAGGAGCTGACACCTGCCGCACTGATGACATTGCTTGTTACGCAGGCATCAAAGCCGCCGATCTCATACCCTTCCTCTAAGAAGCCCTTTAAAAGACCTTTTACCAGGTCAATGGTTCCTGCCTTCTTATCGCTTGGAGCTAAGTCATCCAGATCGATCTCAAAGCTCTGGTTATAAGTTTCACTGATAATATTCACTTTTCTGCTGTTGTTTTTTGCAGCTACTCCCACACAATCCAGATTAATGCTTCCAGCCAGCACTTTTCCATGGTTATGATCGGTATGGTTTCCGCTGATCTCCGTGCGCCCTGGTGAGGAAAACAGCATCACATCATCCTCTGGAAATTTCTTCTGGAAGTTTCCTATAAGGCTCTGATAACGTTCAATGTTCTCCCTGACTGCATCTTTTCCATATAAAGCAGTCATAAGCTTTTCAGACTCCTTAGACTCCAGCAGCCGAATCGTATCACTTATCTTCATGTCACTTGCTCTCCTTTTCCGATTTACTGCCCACGCTTTTGGGCTGGGCACGCCCAATTTATATAGTAACCTGGAAGGTTTCCCCCATTCATTGACAAAGCATTGTCATTGCTACGAGTATATCATAAATGCCAAAGATTTCACAATATAATATTTTACGAAAACCTATAAAATAATTTGACAGGTCATCCGGGAGACCCGTATAATGAAACAAACAAAAATAAGTGCGAAGGAAATACCCCGTGGGCATGTCTTTTTGTCCAAAAAGCGTGGGCGGAAAAGAGG
>DEYX01000170.1 GCA_002365025.1 Hungatella sp. UBA3147
AGTGTTTCCTCTTTTCTGCCCATACTTTTTGGGCATAAAGGTATACTCGTAGAGTGTTTCCTCTTTTCTGCCCGCGTTCTTCGGTCAGGACCCACTCCGCTTTACCGGGTGTAAAGGTACGCCTTATGCGGCATGAGCTCTTGAAGGCTGTCAAGGCCGGTAAAATTTCTCTGCCACAGGGCCTAGATTCATGCTGTTGGAGCCCTTAAACAGCACGCAGTCCCCTTCCCTTAACTCCTTATTTAAATAAGATACCAGCATCTCAGGTTCCATAAATTCTTTAACCGTAATATGAGGAGCGTGTTCCTTCACCGCTCTGGCAATCTCACCTGCCAATTCTCCTAAAGTCACCACCTCATATACCGGATGTTCTGCAATGTATTCTCCGATTTCATAATGGTATTCTGGGGATTTTTCTCCCAGCTCCTTCATATCAGCCAATACAGCAATCCTTCGTTCCGCCTTTGTTATAGAGCCCAAAACCTCCAGACCTGCTTTCATGGAAACCGGGCTGGCATTATAGGTATCATCGATGATGGTCATACCTGCCACATAATAGATCTGCTGACGGTTTTTAAAGCCGGTGAATTCCTGAAGACATTTTGCAGCTTCTTCCATAGGAATGCCGCACTCAGAAGCTACCGCAAGAGACACCATGGCATTTAACACATTATGGCTTCCCATAACCGCCAGCCGTATGGGAACCCTCTTCTGGCCAAAAACTGCAGTAAAGGCCGGAAAGCCCTCCTCCAAATGGACATCCAGAGCCCTGTAATCACAATTTTTCCCTGTTCCGTAATAAATGGTCTTACAGCCTTCTTTTGCCTTTGTTGTTTTTAAAAGCGGATCATCCCCATTTAAGAACAGGGTACCGCCTTCCATAAGGCCATCCTGGATGGTCATTTTTTCCCTGTAAATATTTTCTTGGGATCCCAGCTGCTCGATATGGGTTACTCCAATGTTGGTAATCACAGCCATCTGGATTTTTGCGATCCTGGCAATAACGGTCAGCTCTCCCGGCTCACTCATTCCCAGTTCAATGACTCCGATTTCATCCTCGGCTGTAATCTCCGACAAGGTAATGGGCACCCCCACCTGACTGTTATGGTTTCCAGGAGTTTTATAAACAGAATAGCAGGCAGACAAGGCGCAAGCAACCATTTCCCTTGTAGTGGTCTTTCCTACGCTTCCTGTAATTCCAACAAGAGGAAGTTTTAAACGGTCCCTGTAATAGCTCCCAATGGCCTGAAGAGCCACTCTTGTATCCTCAACCCGGATCCAGGGTTTCGCCAAGTCCATGGCGTCATGCTCGCTGGTAAGCACCGCTGCTGCTCCATTGTCAAAGGCCTGCCCGATAAAACGGTGAGCATCCTGCTTTTCTCCAATAATAGGGACAAACAGATCATTCCCTTTCATTGATCTGGAATCAATGCTGATGTGCTCTAAGACTGTATTCTCGTTTCCGCAAAGAAGCCTTCCTCCTGTAGCTGAAAGTATTTCCTTTACTGTCATATTTACCATTGCTTCCTCCATTCCATCTACCGTGGAAATGCCGAAAGCCGCACATCCCTACGGCTTCCGGCATTTTATTTATCGTTTTGCCTTCCTTTTAAACTTCCTTTGAAAGCTGGGCATCCACCGCTTTTAAGACCTCTTCCCGGTCTGAAAAATGATGACGGACTCCGTTCATCTCCTGGTAATCCTCATGCCCCTTTCCTATAATGGCAATCATATCACCTGTTTCGGCATGTATGATGCTGTAGCGGATCGCTTCCCTGCGGTCCGGAATTTCTATGAATTTTCCTCCGGTCTTTTCAAGACTTCCGCGAATGTCTGCAATGATATCTTCCGTTTTTTCGTATCTGGAGTTATCCGCAGTGATAATCGTAAAATCTGCCAGACGTCCTGCGCTGTCACCCATGGTAATACGCCGGTCCTTGGAACGGTTTCCTCCGCAGCCAAAGACGCAGACAAGGCGTTTTGGATTGTAATCCCTTAGGGTTGAAAGCAGGCTTTCCATGCTGACCGCATTATGAGCATAATCTACGATTACCTTGCATTTCTCAGAGGCATATACGATTTCCATACGTCCGTTCACGTTTAAATGTTCCAGCCCATGGCAGATATTCTCTTTCGGAAGCCCTAAAAAGCTTAAAACACTGACTGCAGCCAATGCATTGGCAACGTTAAAGCGTCCCGGAATATTTACCCGGACAGAAAGCTCACAGGTCCCTTTGATGTCAAATTCCAATCCCACAAATTCCGGTTGGGCGATGTATCGGATGTCTTCTGCTTTAAAGTCCGTTCCATTTTTATCCATGGAGAAAGAATAGAGTTTACAGGAAGCATCCTTTACCACTTCATCCCAGTGCTCGTCATCGCCGTTCATGATGCCCACTTTAGAGCAGCAAAAGATCCGGGATTTGTAAAAAAGATATTCCTCAAAATCCTTGTGCTCATCCGGTCCGATATGATCAGGAGAGAGATTGGTAAACAGACCGTAATCAAAACAGATTCCATCTACCCGGTGCATCTTAAAGGCCTGG
Organism: Hungatella sp. UBA3147; assembly: GCA_002365025.1. Classification (GTDB taxonomy): domain Bacteria; phylum Bacillota; class Clostridia; order Lachnospirales; family Lachnospiraceae; genus Lacrimispora. The sequence goes on from DEYX01000170.1 coordinate 2,547, forward strand.
GAGGAAACCTCCATCACCATATATTCGCAGCCAGCCTCCACCATACGGCTGAAGGCCTGGTGAAGTTCATAGGACTCGGGAGTTGTATTCATCGTAGGCGTTACTTCCTGACCAATGACAATACCTGTGGTTCCGATCATTCCCACTTTTTTCCCGCAGGCTTCCAGAACTGTCTTAATCATGTGCGTGGTTGTGGTTTTTCCCTTGGTTCCGGTCACTCCAATGGTCACCATCTTTTCCGCCGGATAGCCAAACCTGGCAGCTGAAAGTAAAGCCAACGCCTCTCTGGCATTATGTACGAGAATGGCAGTTACGCCATCCGGGATCATTGTCTTTTGTTCTACTACAAAGATCTTAACCCCGGCGTCCACCACCTCAGGGATAAATTCATGGGAGTCGGTTCTCGTTCCCTTCATGCAGACAAATACAACACCCTTTCGGGCCTTTCTGGAGTCATATATGACATCCTCTGCATCCACATCCAGGCTACCCTGCAATACTTCATATTTTAAGTCCTTAAGCCATTCTATAAACTTCATTAAAACCTCCAAATCAGAATAATCCGGTGATTACTCCATCTTCATTTACGTCAATATTATCTGCGGCCGGCTTCTTCGGAAGACCTGGCATTGTCATAATGGCTCCGGTCAGAATAACTACAAATCCGGCTCCGGCAGATACATAAGCATCCCGAACATTGATATCAAAGCCCTCCGGTCTCCCAAGCTTTGTCTGGTCATCGGATAAGGAATACTGTGTCTTTGCCATACATACAGGAAGGCTGCCAAAGCCCATTTCTTCAAATTTTCTTATGGCTTTTAAAGCTGCAGGAGCATAGGTCACCCCTGACGCGCCATAGATTTCCTTTGCAATTGTGGCGACCTTATTTTCCAGCCCCATTTCATCAGGATAAATGGGTGCAAAATTGCTTTCTTTATTTTCCAGGGTATAAAGGACTTTTTCGGCCAGCTCTATTCCGCCCTCTCCTCCTTTTTCCCACACCTGGGATAAAGCGAATTCGCAGCCTCTCTCCTCACAAAACCGTTTAACGAACTGATGTTCTGTCTCTGTGTCTGTGATAAAGGAATTCATGGTAACAATGACCGGGACGCCGTATTTCATCATATTTTCAATGTGCTTTTCCAGATTGACAATCCCTTTTTCAAGGGCAGTAAGGTTTTCTTCCTTTAACTGGTCCTTGGGCACTCCGCCGTTGTATTTTAAAGCTCTCACCGTTGCCACCAGTACAATGGCATCAGGCTTTAATCCGGCTTTCCTGCATTTGATGTCCAGGAATTTTTCCGCGCCTAGATCCGCACCGAACCCTGCCTCTGTCACAACAACATCAGCCAGCTTTAAGGCTGTCTTTGTTGCACGTACACTGTTGCAGCCATGAGCGATGTTTGCAAAGGGCCCGCCGTGAATGATGGCACCTGTATGCTCCAGCGTCTGGATCAGATTGGGCTTTAACGCATCTTTTAATAAAGCCGCCAAAGCTCCAACCGCGTTTAACTGGGAGGCGGTCACAGGCTCTCCAGCATAATTATATGCTACAATGATTCTTCCCAGCCGATCTTTTAAATCTTCCATATCATTTGAAAGGCAAAGGATTGCCATGATTTCTGATGCAACCGTAATTACAAAGTGATCCTCTCTCACAAAGCCTTCTGCTTTGGAACCAAGGCCGACCACAACGTTTCTAAGGGCACGGTCATTCATGTCCAGGCAGCGCTTCCAAAGAATCTGACGGGTATCGATTCCCAGAGCATTCCCCTGATGGATATGATTATCTAACAGAGCTGCAAGCAGATTATTGGCTGAGGTTATGGCATGAAAATCACCGGTAAAATGAAGATTTAAGTCTTCCATAGGAACTACCTGGGCATATCCGCCGCCTGCCGCGCCGCCCTTAATTCCAAAGCATGGTCCAAGGGAGGGTTCTCTGAGGGCGATGATCGCCTTTTTTTTCATTTTCCCCAATGCCTGACCAAGACCTACGGTAGTGGTGGTTTTTCCTTCTCCTGCAGGAGTAGGATTGATGGCGGTTACCAGAACAAGTTTGCCATCCGGACGATCTTTTACCCGCTCCCACAATTCATCCGTCAGCTTCGCCTTATACTTTCCGTAAAGCTCCAGCTCATCCTCACTGATCCCATAGGATGCAGCCACGTCTTTAATAGGAAGCATTTTGGCCTCCTGTGCGATTTCAATATCTGTTTTCATTCTCCAATCCTCCTTCTATGTATATAACACGTTCTATATTATCGGAATTTCCGATAATCGGATGGACGGGCTAAAAAGCAGCCCTTTTATCTTCACTTGCGCTGCAAGTTCCGATACGTTATATTATAGTCTCAAAGACATGACCATAATCGGATGGATGGCGCTTAAAAAGCAGCGCCTTTTACCTTCACTTGCTTTGCAAGTTCAGATAAGCCATATTAATAACCCTGGGAAAGAATTTCATCGAATTCCTCCAGACTCATCAGTACCTTGCGGGGCTTGGTGCCTTCCTCTTCTCCTACTACTCCGGCTTCTGCAAGCTGGTCCATAATACGGGCAGCCCGGTTAAAGCCAATTTTAAACATTCTCTGAAGCATACCAATGGAGGCTTTATCCTTCTCAATGATAAATTTACCTGCCTGGACAAAATATTCATCCCTGTCATTTCCGCCGCCCTTTATCTCTCCTCCTGCTGGTGCAGAAGCGATCATGCTTTCTACTTCCGGGTTGTAATCTGCAGTCATTCCCTGCTCGGTTAAGAAATCCACAACCTTGGAAACTTCGGAATCTGATACAAAGGCGCCCTGAACACGCATTGGTTTCGGATATCCCGCCGGGTAAAAGAGCATATCGCCTTTTCCAAGAAGCTTTTCCGCACCGTTCATATCAATAATGGTTCTGGAATCCACGCCGGAAGAAACCGCGAATGCTACCCGGGATGGAACATTGGCCTTAATGAGACCTGTTATGACATTTACCGACGGACGCTGGGTGGCGATGACAAGATGGATACCCGCAGCTCTGGCAAGCTGGGCCAGACGGCAGATGGAATCTTCCACTTCTCCTGGAGCTACCATCATCAGATCTGCAAGCTCGTCGATAATGATAACGATCTGAGGCATCTTTTTGGGCTTATCTTCATCCTCAATATCTTTTATACTCTCAACCTTTTTATTATATCCCTTAATTTCCCTGACATTATACTGAGCGAACTTATTATAACGGTCCGTCATCTCCGCCACCGCCCAGTTTAAGGCTCCGGAAGCCTTCTTGGGATCAGTGACCACAGGGAGCAGTAAATGGGGAATACCATTATAAACACTTAATTCCACCACCTTGGGGTCTACCATGATCAGTTTTACATCCTCCGGGTCCGCTTTAAAAATGATGCTCATTATTAAGGTGTTGATACAGACAGATTTACCAGATCCAGTGGCTCCGGCAATCAAAAGGTGAGGCATCTTTGCAATGTCCGTAACAACCACCTGGCCGCCGATGTCTTTGCCCACCGCAAACGCAATTTTAGAGGAATGTTTCTGGAAGCCGTCTGCCTCCAGAATATCCCGTAAGTATACCATTTGGTTTTCTTTATTGGGCACCTCGATACCCACCGCCGATTTTCCCGGGATTGGAGCTTCAATTCGGATATCAGCGGCTGCCAGGCTCAACTTGATGTCATCTGCCAGGCTTACGATCTTACTGACCTTTACCCCCTGCTCCGGATGAAGTTCATACCTGGTTACGGAGGGTCCGCAGCTTATATTGGTAACAGTAACCCCGACCCCGAAATTCTGAAGGGTCCGCTGAAGCTTGATGGCAGTATCTTTGTATTCCCGGTCGGAAAATACCGCTGATTTTCCTTTTTTAAGCAGGGAGAGAGGCGGAAATTTATATTCCTGCTTCACAATCTCCTGTTTTTGCTTGATTTCCAGGCTGACACTGCCCCCGTCTTCCTTTGCTGCCTCTTCCCGTTTCTTTTCCAGTTTTTTCTGAAGAGCTTCTGTATCCGTTTCTATTACCTTGCCGGAAGCGGTAACCACCTGTTTTGGCTCCTCAGGAATGGCAAAAGTATCATTTCCTTCCTCAGGATAGAAATCCTCTTCCACAAACTCCAATTCCTTTAAGGTCTTGATTTCTTTCTTCATATATATGGAAGGTTCCTCCAGGGCATCAGCAAACGGTGTCCCTTCCGTATCGGGGGCAAAGGGAACACTATCCTCATCATCTTCCAGCACAGGTGAAAAACTGCCCCGGAAAATATCAGCAGGATTGAGTTCGTCTTCTTCCACAGCAGTAACGGCAGACAGCCGTTTCGCCTGGACCATAATATCATCTGCAAGATTGTCAGAAGCTTCCTCAACCTGCTCTTCCACATAGCTTTCTTCCTGGGCTTCTTCCAACTTCGTTGCCTCTAAATTGACTCCCCGAAGCTTTTTCTCTTCCAAAAGCTGTTTGCGGGCTTCCTGGCGCATGGCATGGACTTCCATGTGCATGTCCATATTTTCTCTGGCATGGCGGTATGCTTTTCCGCTTCCTTTTTTCACAATATCTACAAACGATTTCTCCGTAATGCAGACTAAAGATATGACAAGAAGGACTCCTATCACCAGATAGGCTCCCACTACGCCGATTATGGAGGCAAGCCCTCCAGCCAGAAGGCCGCCTATAATGCCGCCTCCTCTTCCGCTTACGGAAGCTTCAAAATAAATGTCGGCAAGTCCTATTCCCTCGCCGGCCTTTGCTCCAAAAAGGAGCTGTAAAAATCCACACAAAGAAACCAGCGCCAGAATAAAAGACGCCAGTTTAAAAGCAGCCCTGGGATTTCCCTGGTTGGAGATGTAAAACGCTGTTCCTGCGAACAGCAGCACAGGCGCGACATACCCCACACTTCCGAATATGCCTAACTGTAAGCTTCGCAGAAAATCCCCGACCACGCCGCATAAATGAAAATTGCTAAAAAACAGAATGGCCGCAGCCAAAAATGACATAATGATCACAACTTCTGAATGGATAAATTCCGGTTCCGGTAAAATCACATTTTTTTTGGCGGCGGTATTTCTTGTTCTCCCGTTTTTTCCTTTTTTTGCTGTTGTACGTTTCTTCGTTGTCTCAGGCACAATAACTACCCCCTTCTATCCGTTGGTAACAGTATACAAAAAAATCGGGAGAATTGCAACGATTAACGGGAAGCAGTTTCCATCAGTTCATATAATTTTTTTAAAGCATCCTTGATTCCGCCCACTTCATTAATGAGTCCTTCTTTTACCGTTTCTTCGCCAACCAGCACGGTTCCCAAGTCTCTGGTAAGCATTTCCGTATTCAGCATAAGACGTTTCAACTGGTCGTAGGCGATCTCT
>DEYX01000286.1 GCA_002365025.1 Hungatella sp. UBA3147
TGATGAAGATCTTACCATTCTTTACTCCAATCAGGCGATTAAAGTATTATTTCAAGAGCCTGCTTCGCTTCAGGACATGGTATGTGAATCAGAATATCCGGAGCTGCTGGCGGAAATTCGCAGCCACCTGACAGACGAAGCAGCCAGCTTTGAACTGGAATTCAAAGCAAAAATACAAAAAAGCTGCATCTGGTGTTCTTTACAATTGAATTATATCCCTGAGGAGAAACTATTGTACTGTGCAATCTCCGATATCACATGTATGAAAAAATTCCAGGAACACTTACGGATCCGTGAAGAACAATACCGGCTGGCAAGCCGGCATTCCGGCTGCCTTGTAAGCATCTACGACATCCCTTCCAGAACCCTTTCCCCCTCGCCAGAATTTTCCAGAACCTTCCCCTTTCCCTACACCCAGCCGCTCTCCCCCGAATTCCTTATAGAAAACGGCATTGTACACAAGGAAAGCGTCACCGACTTTCTGGAATTTTATGATGACATGGAAAAGGGGTTATCCGAGGGAAAGTGTATCACACGCTTAAAAATATGTTCCGGAGATTATCATTGGTTTTCTTCGCAATACTCACTGGTGTGTACGGAGGAGCAAAAACCTCTCAGGGGAATCATATCCTACCAGGATATTACGGATCAATATGAAAAAGAACTGGCTTATCAAAAGTGGATGGAATACATGCGTGAACAGAAAAAGGACTGTATCGGCTATTACGAATATAATTTAAAATTCGACTTATTTGAAGAAATCATTGGAGAAATGACTCAGACCATGCCGGATTATGTCTCAAATTCTTTTTCCAGCATTATGACCTACATAGCAGAGAATCACATTTTTGAAGAAGACCGGGAGATGTTTCTAAAATTCTTCAATAAAAACCAATTGCTTTACCACTACTATCGCGGGAACCGGTCCTTACGGCTGGAACACCGGCGTATACGCCCCGATTCCACTGTCTACTGGGGGCTTGGTATGGTTCAGATTGTTTCCGATCCTTATACCGATACGATCAAGGCATTTATTCTCATTAAAGATATTGATGCATCCAAACGGGAGGCCCTGACTCTCCAGGAGCTTTCCAAACAGGATTCCCTGACCGGTTTGCTAAACAGGGCAACTGCCATACATGCAATCCGCAATACATTAAAAAACAGCCAGGGGCATCACATCCTTATTATGCTGGATATTGACCGTTTCAAGCAATTGAATGATAATTACGGCCATCAGTTTGGGGATAAGGCCCTCCACCGTGCCGCTTCAAGACTTAAATCCGCATTAAGGCGTGATGACATCTTCGGACGGCTGGGAGGCGATGAGTTCATCATATTATTAAAGGATGTGGCTTACAGCATGGATTTGTACGCTCGTCTGGAAAATTTATGCAGTCTCATTGGCAGCGCTCTGGAACCGGAAGCACATATTTCCGGCAGTCTGGGAACAGCCGCATACCCGGAAGATGGAACTATATTTGAGGAATTATATGAAAAGGCCGACATTGCTCTTTATCACGCAAAGAAACACGGCCGCAGCCAGTATGCGGTTTATGAACCTGGCATGAGCATGGCAAAATTATAAACGTATAGGGTGCTGCAGATCACAATTATTGATCTGGCAGCACCCTGTTGGATTTAATGACTTTTTGATCCCAGGCAAAAGTATATTTCCTGAAATCATGTAAAAAATTTCCTGTGGTGTTCACCACAGGAAATTAAGTATAGATATGCAGAAGAAGGGACTTGAACCCTCAAGGTATTGCTACCACACGGACCTGAACCGTGCGCGTCTGCCAATTCCGCCACTTCTGCGTTCAATTGTTCGAATTGGTAATTCAATTCGTACAATTATAATACTATACTTTAAGCAAATAATCAAGTACTTTTTTATTTTCTTTTTGTAATAGAATATTCCAATGAAAATGGCAGTTCTTAATATTCCCTGGTTTTAATAACTGTCTCCGCATCCGACTGATCATACACCTTTTCTTCTGTTATAATCCGAAGAGGCATTTCCTTTCCTGCAACCATATCCCGGATCGCCTTCATAAGCGGAGGACCTAAAAGCGGACTGCATTCCACCGCACAGTTCAGCTTGCCGTCTATCATTGCCTGAAACGCTTCTTTCGTCGCATCCACGGAAACAATCGTTATATCCTTCCCCGGTTTCAATCCATGTGCCTCTAATGCTTTAATCGCTCCAAGGGCCATATCGTCGTTGTGGGAATAGATAATATCCACATCCCATGTGCGACTGTTTATGTATTCCTCGACAACCTGTTTTCCTCCTTCGAAAGTAAAATCACCATAATCCGTATATACAATCTGATACTGGGGATTCTCCTCTAATATTTCGAAAAAACCTTTCTTTCTCTCTTCCGTAGGCGTCGCCCCTTCACTTCCCTGAAGCTCTAAAATATGAACAATCCCATGCTCCGGTTTTACATGTTCCTTTAGCCAGCGCATGGCTCTTCGCCCTTCCTCTAAAAAATCAGCGCCAATATACGTGGTCGTTAAATCATCTCCCGCCTCAATTCTGCGGTCGGACATTACTACAGGAATATTGGCTTCCTTTGCCTCTTTCAGTACCGCATCCCATCCGGTCTCGACCACAGGAGAAACTACGATTACATCTACCTTCTCCTTAATAAACCTCCGGATCGCTTCAATCTGCTTTTTTTGAGACTGGTCTGCGCTGTCAAAAAGAAGTTCCATATTAAACTCCCTGGCTGCTTCCTGAATCGAGCGGGTATTGGCAAGCCTCCACTGGCTCTCCTGCCCCACCTGGGAATATCCTACGGTAATTCTCCTGCCATCGTCGATACTTTCTCTATCAAGTGCCGCCAGATACTCACCGGCATTTTTAGGATAGATCGTATGACTTCTTAAAATAACCTGCTTGGGAACACCGCTCTCCTTCCGAAGAATATTAATGGCATATTGCACAGCCTCTTTCCCACCTGTAGGGCAGGAAATCGTTGCCGCAAGCTTTCCTTTTCTCACCAGGTCTACCCCTTCGTTTTCTCCGGTAAAGCCGTCACACCCGATGACCTTTATCTTCCCGGCAAGGTTCCTGTCTTTTAGTGCCTCGTATGCTCCAAAGGCTACTGAATCATTGTTGGCAAATATCAGGGAAACACCTTTTAGTTCCTCCTGCATGTCAAAAACTGCATCATAGGCCGGATCCTTCATATCATTTTTTAAATCACAGACAGTCTTTTCTATATCAGGATAATTCCTGATCACAGAATCAAATCCATCGCTTCGCTCCTCGCTCTGAAGGGAACCGGCCGTTGCACGAAGTTCCAGAATCTTCCCCTTTCCGTTCTCGATCAGCTGGGCTGCACATTCTCCGCCCTGTTTCCCGATTAAATTATTGTCCGGACCGATAAACAGATTATAATCAAAGCCTTCCACGCTTCGGTCCATGACAATCACAGGAACTCCCTCCTGATACACATCTCTGACTTTCTTTGTCAGACGGCTGGAATCACAGGGAGAAATGATCAATAGGTCAATGCCAAAATCCAGAAGCCTGTCAACATCCTTTTCCTGCTTCTCCACGCTAGAGGTGGCGTCTGCCGTTACGATCCTGATATTGGGATACTTTCCCGCTTCCTCCTGGATTTCATTTATCAGGGCAACCCGCCATGCTTCCCGCATGTTTGCCTGAGAAACACCGATCACATACTCCACATCGCTTTTATAAACCGTCTGTGTAATTGCCCCGTTATATATACGGTATCCCAAAAAGGCAAATACCGATACCAGTAATACCATTAGTAATTTCGTTCTTTTTTCCATTTTGTCCTTTTCAAAGATCATTCTTAACTTCTTTCGGAATCCGTATGACAATACGCGTCCCCTGCCCTTCTTTACTTTCCACCAATACCTGAAACTGCTCTCCGTACCGGATGCGCAGCCTCTCCTTAATATAAAACAAACCAAAGCTTCTGTTTCTGCCGGCTTCTCCCGGTTCATTTAACAATCTGGATAATTCCCAGACCTTTTCTTCTTCCATGCCCTTTCCGTCATCCCAGACTTCCAGGCTCACCCAATCATCTTCCATCCGCCCGGTGACCTTTAAATGCCCGTCTCCGTTTTTCATCTTAACCCCATGGTAAATGGAGTTTTCCACCAGCGGCTGCAGGATCATTTTAGGCAAAACCACTTTCATACAGTCTTCTTCTGCCTGAATTTCATACTGTACCTTTGGCCCGTAACGAATTTTTTGTATGTAGAGATAATTGGAAATATATCGGATTTCTTCTTCAATGGTAATATAGTCTTTGCCCTTGCTTAAACTGATTCGAAAAACATTGGTAAGGGCATCCACAAGATGAACAATATCATATGCAGAATGCTCCCTGGCCATCCAACCTATGGTGTCCAGAGTATTGTATAAGAAATGCGGCTTAAACTGTTCCTGAACTGCCTTAAGCTGCGCTTTCCGCTTGTTTTCCTGTTCTTTATAAACCTCCTCCATCAGTTCTTGTATTCGCTCAAGCATCTGATTGAACCGACGGCCAAGCTCACTGACCTCATCCAGATAATTTCCTTCAAACCGAACGGATAAATTTCCTTTTTCCGTCTCCTTCATTAAGTTGCGGAGCCTGACAATAGGTTTTGTAACCGTTTCAGAAATTTTTACCGCTACAATAAATACCGTGAGAATTGTCAAAACCAAAACCCAGCCAAACATGATCAGCATGGTATTGATTCCGCCCATGATTTCACGATAGGATGAGACACTGACTGTTTTCCAGCCGGTATAAGCGGATTTCTGATAGCTGATCTGATACTTTTCCCCATTGGTAACCGCGGTTACAGGCTCTTCTTCATTCCAAAGCCATTCCGGGCGGATGCGGTAAACAATTTTATTGGTTGGCGCATAAACTAAATGGTTCTGCTCATCCAGGACGAATACAAATCCATTTTCACCTATGTTCGCATCCTGTATGGCGGAAGATATAATTTCATGCTTTACATCAAACAGCAATACACCCACTCTCTCCCCAGTCTCCGGGTCTATAACCGCTTTCATTACCGAAAATACATCATCAATGCTGTAGGCGGCCTCCGTAACAATATTCCTTCCGGTAACATTGCTGATGATCTGCATTTCACCTGGAGATGCCGCTGCTTTTTCATACCAGACTTCCTTGATAAACGGGTCCCTGGAGATTCTGGACATCCCGGTTCCCACATACATATCATGCTCCGTAGCAAAAAAGATACCTGCAATTTCATCATGAGTTTCCGCCACTGTCTCAAAGCTGCTTTTCAGTGCTGCCTCATACTCGTTCCAGCGTTCATCCTCAGCGGATGGGATCTTATTCAGATGCATTGGCTCAATAATCTTGATCAGCATATTCGCAGTCTTTTCAATACTGCTTATGTAGATATCCGTTGTATGCTGGACCTGACCTACCAGCAGAGACGTATGCTGGGTCACATTGCGCTCCGCCTCTCTGGTTGAGCTGATAATCCCCAATAACCCCACAAAGCAAAAAGGAATGAGCGCAATAAATATATGAGAATTGATCATTTTATCACGAATTTTCATATCCATGAATCTTTTCTTCCAATATTTCATTGCTTTCACTCCTATTTTCATATCATATCCCCTGCTTCATCCAGTATACCGAAGTTAACAGACTCTTACAACTGCATTATGCTTTATTATTCGTTCTTCCCCTTTGATTTTTCTGTGCGGATCGCAATGATTCTCTGGATTACGATAAAAAAACAAAGAAGCGCCGCAATGGTAACTTTCGTCCACCAGGTATTTAAATTCTGATAGGTAACGATTGTCTGGATAATCCCTTCTATCATGACTCCGACTACCGTACCCGCTACAGTTCCTACGCCTCCGGTCAGCAGGGTACCGCCGATAACAGCGGATGAAAGTGCATCCAGTTCAAGACCCAGATTTTGCAGCCCGAATCCAGCCAGAGTATAAAAACTGAACACGATTCCTCCGAGAGCGGCGCAAAAGCTGCTGATTCCGTATGCCGCAATTTTCGTTCTTGCAACATTTAATCCCATGAGGCTTGCGGATGTTTCGCCGCCTCCCAGTGCGTATAAACACCTGCCAAACTTTGTATATCTCAGGATATAGACCGCAGCCGCAAAAATAATCAAAAGAATAAATACATAGTAATAAATTTTCCCGTTCCACGCTTTTGCTTCTCCCAGGTGAACCGCCACCTTACCAAGAGCCATGGTCTTAAAAAACGGATCACTGATGGGAATGGAGCGTTCACTGATTACAACGCAAAGCCCCCGCATTAAAAACTGGCCTGCTAAAGTCACAATGAACGGCTGAAGCTTAAAATAATGAATCAAAGCCCCTTGTGTACAGCCCACGATGATTCCCGCAAGCAGCATCAGAAGGATCACCAGAAATGCCGGGACTCCCCGTTCCAGCAGGTACGCTGAGCCTACACCGGTAAATGCAATGGTAGAGGCAATGGAGATATCGATCCCTCCGCTTATTAGCACAAAGGTAGCTCCGATTGCCGCTATCATTAAGTATGCGTTGTCATTAAAGAGGTTTAAAAAGGTTGATAAAGATAAAAAGTTATTGTACTTTACAGAACCAAACAGAAACATCAGGACGAACAGCACAACGGTGATAACCAGTGATATATTTTTGATCTGAAACTTTTTACTTTTTCCCGTCTGCTCCATCAGTTGCCAACCACCTTTCTGTTTATCATTTTGCGCTTGATGACCAGATCCTTAAACTGTTTTGACTGCGACAGACAGATGATAATAATCAACAATGCCTTTAACACACGGATATAAGCAGCCGGAACTCCCAGTGCCAGTACTGTTGTTGTGATACTTTGTACGATCAATGCTCCTATGACGCTGGCTGGAATGGAAAAACGACCGCCCATTAAGTTGGTTCCTCCTATTGCTACGGCAAGAATGGCATCCATTTCAATCCCCAGCCCCGCATTATTGCAGTCCGCGCCTTTAATCCCAGCACTTTCAATTAAACCGGCCACCGCAGCAAAGGCTCCTGAAATTGTATAGATTGCCAGCAGCATCCGGTCAACCTTAATGCCCACGTACTTTGAGGCAGTTGGATTGCAGCCCACGGATTCCAAAAACAGGCCAAAGGCTGTTCTTCCTGTAAATAGTACCAGAAAACCCACCAGAAAAAGCACAATGAACAAGGGGAAAGGCATACCGAGAATATAGCCTCCATTGATAAAATAATAGGCTTCCGAAGTAATCGTAACGATCTTTCCCCTGGTAATCAGCTGTGCGATTCCCCTGCCCGCCACCATTAAAATCATGGTAGCTACAATTGGCTGAATCTTTATTTTAGCCACTAAAAAGCCATTCCAGATGCCGCTGACCGTTCCTGCAAGGATCGCGATAATAATCGCTGCGGCAACATTCCCATGGAATGACGGAAAAATATTCCCGTTTACAATGCTGCAGGCAATGGCACCGCTGATCGCCATGATAGAGCCTACGGAAATATCAGTTCCGCCCGTTGCCAGTATCATAGTCATGCCGCCAGCCAGTATCATGAGCTTGCTCCCGTTTCTTACAATGTCAATAATACGTCCGTATAAGTGCCCATCCACAATGGAAAGTGTGAAAAATTCTCCCTTGCTTACAATACCGTTAAAGAGCAGAATTATCATAAAAATGAGGAGGGGGCGGAAATACTGTTTTCCTGTCAAACGATTCCAGATTTCTCTCATGACACTTCACCTCCAGCCATAATATGCATAATTGCTTCTTCCGATATTTCTTTTCCGTTTAGCTCACCAACCTGCTTCATATCACGAAGCACAATCATCCTGGTGCAGCAGCGGAGCATCTCATCAATCTCCGATGATATGAAGAGCACCGCCATCCCTCTTCCTGCTAGATCCATGACTATTTTCTGTATCTCCGCCTTGGTCCCGATATCGATTCCCCTGGTTGGTTCATCAAGCATCAGAAATTCCGGATCCGTGGCAAGCCATCTGGCAAGAATTACTTTTTGCTGGTTTCCTCCGCTTAAATTCTTAATTAACTGCTCTGTGCCCGGTGTTTTGATCTGAAGCTTTTCAATATACTCCTTCGAAAGCTCCTCCGCTTCTTTCCTTGAAATCTTATGAAAGATCCCCCGTTTCACCTGAAGGGCAAGAATGATATTTTCCCAGATGGAAAGCTCTCCGATAATTCCCTCTGTCTTCCGGTTTTCCGGGCAAAAAGCGATTCCGTTTCGGATTGCGTCTAAGGGAGAATGGAGATGAGCCATCTCATTTTTCACCTTTACTTCTCCTTCGCTTACGGGATCTATTCCAAATAGAACCTTGGCTGTCTCCGAACGCCCGGAGCCTAAGAGCCCGGAAAAACCCAGAACCTCTCCCATTTTTACTTGGAGCTCAAGCCCCTTAACCGTTCCGGGGCTGCTGACATTGACCAGTTCAATAAAAGTTTCCTTTTCCTGCCCCTCTGCTTCCTCCGGCCGTTTTGCATTCATGGCTTCCTTAAGCCCTGCATAGTCCTTGCCTATCATTTTTCCTACCAGTTCTACTCTTGACAGCTCTTTCGTCAGATAGGTTCCCACATATTTTCCGTTTCGAAGTACGGTGATTCTGTCGGTGACTTCATACACCTGATCCAGAAAATGTGTAACAAAAACAATTCCCATGCCCTCTTCGCGGAGCTTTCTCATAATTTGAAACAACTTATCGACCTCAGCGGAAGAAAGGCTGCTGGTGGGTTCATCCAAGATCAGAACCTTGGCATCAATATCGCTGGCCCTTGCAATGGCCACCATCTGCTGGATCGCCACAGAGTAATGATCCAGATTATTCGTGACATTTATATGTAAATCAAATTTATCCAGCAGTTCACTGGCGTCGGCATTGATTTTTTTCCAATTGATGGCTCCAAACCGGTTTCTCGGCTCCCGCCCAATATAAATATTTTCCGCCACGGAAAGATTGGGGCAAAGATTGACTTCCTGGTATACCGTTGAAATTCCTTCGTTTTGCGCTTCCTGTGTGGATCTGGGATTGATTTGTCTTCCGTCTAACTCAATGGCTCCCCAGTCCTTTGCTTCCACTCCGGTCAGCACTTTAATGAGCGTTGATTTTCCCGCACCGTTTTCCCCCAGCAAGGCATGTATTTCCCCCCGATTTAAATCAAACTGCACATCAGCCAAAGCAATAACCGCTTTCCCAAATGCCTTGGATATATTTCTCGCTGTCAAAAGCTGATTCCCAGCATTCATGGCGTTTCCTCCTCGCTTTCCAATTAAGAGGGTATTTCCTCTGATATGAAAAGGGTTGCCGCAAAAATAATGATATACTTTTGCAACAACCCCGCGGTTTAATATTTGCGGTCCGGAAGTACCTTAGCTGCCATATCAGCAGTAAATACGCCATCTACCGATTTCACCCATTTATCAACAGACTGGCCTGCCTTCAGCTTTGCTGCTGTTTCAAATAAAAGCGGCCCAAGCAGTGGATTACATTCTACGGTACAATTTGCCTCCCCGGCTGCCATTGCTTCAAAGATTCCGCGGACACCGTCGATGGAAACGATCTTGATGTCTTCGCCCGGCTTTAATCCTGCCTCTTTGATTGCCTCGATTGCTCCAAGGGCCATGTCGTCGTTGTGCGCATAAACGCCCTTGATATCCTTATTGGATTTAAGGAAAGACTCCATAACTTCTTTTCCCTGGGCTCTGGTGAAATCACCGGTCTGGGAAGCTACGATCTCAATCCCCGGATAGCTTGCTTTGATTTCATCATCAAACCCGGCTTTGCGGTCCGTTGCTGCGGAAGCGCCTACCGTTCCTTCCAGCTCAACAATTTTTCCATTTTCTCCGATCAGCTTTGCCATTTCCTTTGCGGCCATCTTGCCTTCTTCAATAAAGTCAGAGCCGATAAAGGTTGCGTATAAATCTTCCCCGACATCCGCTCTCCGGTCCAGAAGAATAATTGGAATCCCCGCTTCTTTCGCCTCAGCAAATACCTGATCCCATCCGGTTTCTACAACCGGTGCAAGACCAATGACATCGACCCCCTGCTCAATGAAGTTCTTGATTGCTTTAATCTGATTTTCCTGCTTCTGCTGTGCATCTGCAAAAAGAAGCTCCACCTTATCCCCGTTTTCGGATGCATAGGTCTGAATGGAAAGGGTTTCTGCGTCACGCCAACCGGATTCCTGACCGATCTGGGCAAATCCGACTACCAGCTTTTCTCCTGATGCGCCGGGAGTTTTGACTGTAGTCTCCTCTGCCTTTGCTGTGGTCTCAGCCTGTGCGGCCGTCGTCTGGGGTGCCGCTGTGGTTGCGGTCGAACTGCTGGCTCCGCTGCTGCAGGCGGCTAAGGAAACCGCTGCCATGGAAGCACATAGCAACACGCTTAAAAATCTTTTTTTCATTTTGATGATCCTCCTTTTTTGTTTTAACAATACGTTTATTATGCCGGAAGGAGGAGAGAAAGTCTTTGCAATAATATGAGTAAAAGGTATAAAATCATTGCATGGCGGAGGCATGGTTATCATTTCTAATTAGCCTCCGGTATTCTGCAGGGCTGACCCCTAGGTTTTTTTTAAACACATTGCTGAAATAATGCTGGTTTGCATACCCGGTAAGCTCCGCAATTTCGTAAATTTTCAATTCGCCGTTATGTAAAAATTCTATTGCCTTTCGGATTCTGACACTGGTTAAATAATCGATAAAGGTAACTCCCATCTCTTTGCGAAACATCCTGCTTAAATGAGGAACAGAAAGATTCACATGATTCGCCGCATCCTGAAAGGAAAAATCCTCCCGTGAGTAGTTGTCCTCGATATAGAACTTCACATCCTTAATCACAGAGGAACCGGTTTCCAGCTCCTTCAACCGGCTGACAGCCGTTTCATAGGTTTCAGCTAAAGCTCCGCAATCATCTCCGTTCCCCTGTATTACTACACTGCGTACCGGCAAACGGGATTCCAGCATTTTACAATAGGTTTCTGATTGCTCCTCTGCAATTTCCGGGGCCACCGTTTTTGAGATTACAACCAGATTTCCGTGCCTGTCCTGGCAGCTGTTTGGGTTCACCAGCCCCTGAAACATTTCATTTGCAATATTCTCAGCTACAAAAAACAGCAGATCTTCATTCCAGGTGCTCTTTACGTCTTCCATCTTCTGATATTCCAGTGAAACAACTGTAATTGTAAACGGCTCCGGGAGCAGCAGATTTAAATACTGGGAACGTTCCATGATCTCTTCTCTTGTATAATGCCCTTCCAAAGCCCTCTGCAAAAAGTTAGAGGCAAGATAAGTACGGTTTTGTGCCAGCATGCTCTTCGCCCAATCAAGATATTTATCTTCACTTGCCTCTCTCTGCAATCTCTCCCGGACCCGCTGCATCATCTCATCAAAAGGCCCTTCCATCAGAGGTTTGAGAAGATATTCAAAGACCCCCAGCTTCAGCGCTTCTCTGGCATATTCAAACCGGTCATAACCAGTGATGATCACTACCACTGCCCTGGGATTTATTTCCTTTAAGCTTTTAATAAATTGAAGTCCATTAAGAAATGGCATGTTAATATCTACAAAATAAACATCCGATGAAATGTCTTTTGCAAGTTCTAACGCCATCACTCCATCCTCTGCTTCTGCTGCCAACTCAAAATCACTGTATTGCCTCAAAAAACTGATAATCCCCCGGCGAATGATATACTCATCATCCGCTACCAGTACTTTATACCCCATAGGAACTCCTCCTGAATTTTATTTGAATCCTA
The DNA here is from genome assembly GCA_002365025.1 of Hungatella sp. UBA3147. Taxonomy (GTDB): domain Bacteria; phylum Bacillota; class Clostridia; order Lachnospirales; family Lachnospiraceae; genus Lacrimispora. Next base: position 11,770 of record DEYX01000286.1, read on the forward strand.
TTATAGCATATTTTTTCCTTTGTTACTGCGTTTCTATATGTAAGGAGTGTCAGGGGGCATATACACGACCAAAGACGGTCTTCATGCAGTTTCCTGGCCTTCCATTGGGAGAAAGAGTTCCCTCTCATACATTTTACCGTAATCCTTCTTTTGGTTTTTAACACCAAAAACCGGGGTCTTAATACCAGTACCCCGGCTCGGATAAAATAATATGATCCAATGATATATACGGCCCCTTACATAGACCAAGGGACGAACGGAAAAGGCGGTAAGGTATATTTTTGATCCGTTCCCTTACCGCCTTTCCATTATTATTTTATTTTTTTACTGCCTAACTGGCATAATACAAACGCGAAGAATGATACCAAGGATAATAACAAATAAACGTTCCAGGATACACTGGTGTCGCCTGTTTTCGGTAAACCGTTTATTTCACCTATTTCGTTTCCTCCGCCAGTTTCGTTCACTTCGTTTGTTTCACTGTTTCCTTTCGGTATTGACTGGTCATCTACAACAATTTCCTCGATGGTCTCTTCGTCGACACTGTTGCCAGATATAACTCCAGGCCCACCGGTATTGTTACTGCTTCCTCCAGGTCCACGGGAACTGCTGCCACTTCCACTCCCGCTACTACTTCCTCCTCCGCTACTTCCGCCAGTTCCGCTGGAATTACCACCGCTTCCACTTCCGCCGCTACTTCCTCCGCCGGTTTCACTTCCGCCACCAGT
>DEYX01000223.1 GCA_002365025.1 Hungatella sp. UBA3147
CACATACTTGATACAGTTCCTCCATCTGTCGGCTAAAAGCACGAATCAATACTGTGATAAATTCCCTGTCTTGGAATTGCTGTGGCAGATCGAGCAGCCAATTATTTTTCAGCATAAAAGATCACCTCAATCATCGTTTCATTCAACACAACCTTCTGCCGGGACGAAACAACAACATTCGCCTGTTGCCAATAGGACTTTGGATCAGGTACAAATGTGCTGTCTGTGGAATAGACCGTTTCGATCTGAATATAAGTGATTCCGGCAACTGAACCATAAATCCCCTCCATAAGCTGCTGAATCAGCAAGGGGTCTCCAGCAACCATTCCTTTGGAAAACTCCATAATTGATTGAATCGTCAGATTCGCATAGTTGGCCGGGACCATACTGCTATTTCCAGTAAGGGTAACTCTCAGCCACGTATAGACATATTCCGGACGGTTGAACCGGATCGGGATCAATTCTCCATACGTTCCCTGAACTGAAACTTCCACTGCTCCATAGGTCTGTATCCCTCCGGCCTTTTTATCAAGAATAATCTGTGCAATATCAGTTTCATTCCCGCCATCCACCACAATCTCAATGCTATGCGGTGGCCGTCTTTCCCTGTCAGTTTCATTTGTCTCATTTTCGTATCCGGTAGCTGACTCTACCCCTGCTACATTATTCAGCAGATGGGAGGTGATGCTGTCAATCATACGTGTGGACCGGATTGCTGACTTTGATAGATAGGACTGCCTCAATTCCACATCTGTTTCTTCCAGGCGGCCATAAGTAGCTGCCATATGATTTTCTACCGTATTCAATCCCCGGATACTGGTTACAATCTCCGTGATTGTTCCGTCCGGCAGTACAATCTTCCCATATTGCTCAGTGCTAAAATCAGCAATGGTTGTTACGCTTGCAGTAGTCAAATTCTCTGACAAAATAAGTATGTTGCTCCGGGAGATTGTGTTATCTAAAATTACAAGCACCAGGCTTTCCTCATCAACTGAAACAGTGTATCTCACATCCGCAATCTTTGCTGCCAGGCCATTCAAAATGTTTAAGCTGCCTCCAGTGCTATAGGAATAGCTGTATTGTGTACCATTGATGGAAACAGTGTAAATTCCGGTGGCCACTGCAGCTACCCTGATTTTTACCCGATTGAAATTGCTCCGGGTAATCTGAAACTCTTCCATATTTGTTAAGTTGATTTTTGGCATGGTGTTAGAAGCTACTATCGTACCTGCCCGGACAGAAGTACCGTCATCGCCGGTACAATGTAACGGGTACACCGTTCTCCGGGCCTTTGCCCGCCGGATTCCTCCATACTGGATTGAATTATCCAGGTTCACCCCATCTGCTGTTGCCGGGTATTTTGCGTAGTAGTGATCCTGCAATACCTCCCATAAGTCTGCAATCTGCCCCCCAAACGTAATAACCAGCACATTCAAAAACGACTGCTGATTCATCCGGGTATCAAACCCGAAACCAGCAGTCAGATCAGCATGTATCTCTTCCAGGATCGTATCCATGCGCTTCAGTACAAAGCCTTGATCTGTTACTCCAAATTCAGGCATATATCTTCACCTCCTCCTGAATCGTTTCTATATCAGTTTTAGCAGTAAAGGAAATTGCGGCGGACCGGTTCTTGGAATCCAGTTTAATCGTAACACTTTCTACCTCGGTTACCTCCGATACCTGGAAGATCTGATACCGGATCTGCTCTTCGAGGAAACTGGTATCAGGGTTCTTGACAAAAAAAGATTCAAAATATGGCAATCCCAGGCTGATATCCCAGCGCCATTCTTCAATGAACCATCTCAACTTTATCAAAATTTTCTGTGCTACCGAATTAACAAGTACGATATCTCCATCATTGCTGAAAGAAATATCTCCCTGGCGATCCAGTAAAATATCCAATACTTCCACCTCCTATGCGTTACATGGGAAGCTGCCGCCGCAGCTTATGTTTCCGGACGCCGATAAGTTGCCAGTTATGATTACATTTCCAGTTATGGTTACACCGTTTGCGGAAACAGACATTTTAGATGCTCCGGCAGCTATCACTGCCGAACCGGTATTACAGGCTTCTGCCAAAGCTGCACTCCCTCTGTTAAGAAGTCCAGGAATGGCAATGGCACTGGTCAAATCAAACTTAAGCTTTCCGTCTGCCTCCTCCCGGCCATATAACCAGGAATCCAACTCCTGCTCTGACATAATAAGTAGGCAGCTATCCCCTGGACTGATTGGAAAAGCAATCTGCACCGTGGACGATTGCGGGATTACTACCGGGACACCCGTAATTGCTGGATAATCCAACTGCTTCCCATCTGGTGTCCGGAACTTTCCAGCGGGGGTTACAGATGCCAGACCCGTACCAGGATCAAAGCTATTAATCGTTCCAGGCATAGCAGTATGGACTTCATTAATCATATCACTCACCACTGTCTTTACCTGTTGGACAAATTCTTGTAGCATAACTATGCCCCCTTTACTTCATACAATTGTGCTGTACAAGTCCATTCCCCTTCCAGGTTATCTCCATCAATCGTCAACTTGTCGACCCGAAAATAACCACGAGTGACTGAACTCTCTAATTGCACATAATCATTGACTCCAATAGCAGCATTCATAAAGAAACGGACCTCGTAGCCGATTTTAACATTTTTTTCATCTTTTTTACCACTTGTTTCAGTAGCACTTCCTTCTGCGCTTTCAGCCGCCAACGTAATCCTCTTTGGAACCTCTAATAGCCCCGTATCGGAGCTAAGCAAATAACCACGTGCAGAAATCGGCTCATTTGGCTGGCGGACCTGAAGTACTTGATTCTGCATACTCCACACCAATCCACATGCATTACAAAGCTTAGTCAGTGCATTTCCGGCTGAACCAATAAAACTAAAGCCATTGGGGAATTCAACGAATGCGGTGCTACTCCCTTCGGAATAGACCACACTCACTCCCATTTCTGCTATAACATTATCGAATACTACCTTCGCATTTACTTGACCATCATAGGAAAGGGAAAGGTAGGTGTCCCGGATCGCTACCCTGCCATCTACGACCTCAATCTCTGTCAGCCGGTCAGCTCCATCCAACTGCGTTACTGCCGACACTACATTACCAACCAAAATCAGCGCCATATTATTTCCATATCCGGCCTTAAGCTCAATCACACAATCTTTGGTATCCAATACGGACAGACTGCTTGGAGATAAGTTCCAGACTTGGATCTTTGCAGTATTCGCCGATTCTGCCGCTGATTTTTCTACCGAAAAAGCAATATGAGGAGAAATCCCTGTAGGCGTACCAATCGCAAAGCCACTGCGGCCTGCAACTCCGGCACTCATACGATAACTACGAATAAAATTCTCTGACATATCAACCCTCCAATTCTGAGTTTGGTATATATACAAAGGAAGCCTCGCCATTCTTGAAACTATTCCTGCCTATACGGCCACCGGTATCACTTATTGCCCCAAAAACTCCATCCGGAAGAGCCAGGTACGTATAGAAATGCATTAATGGAAAATTCGGTACAATCTTAGTCATAGCAACAATAGGATTTTCGTAGATATCATAAACACCAAAATTCCAGTAATCACCGATTTCATTGTAGCAAAACCGAATCAGATATTCTTTCTTCCCTAATGTTATAGTAGACATGCTATCGTTCCGATCAGGAACTGTAATATATAACATAATTCCTCCTTTTCCTTCCTATGACCTATAAAAATCCTAATCCCTGGGCAGCTCCATACAGTATCGAGCTCTTTTTCTTAGCCTCTGCCGTGCTGCTTGAACTACCGCTTTTACTACTGCTGGAGCTTGCTGAACCGCTGGCGGTCGTTGAGGTTGTGGCTTTTCCTGCATTGGAAGCAGTTTCTCCACTTTTCAACACATAGTCTGGGATACTCGTTGTTTTCCTGCTTGTTACATAAACTTTCTTTAAAGAAATAGACACCTGTCTGGAATATCCCAGCTCCGGGGACTTGGCAATGGCAATGGACACAATACCCATATCTGTATAGATGGCATCCGTTGTAACTACCTTCACCAGCTTCCGGGCAAAATACAGCTCTTCCAGCCTATTACAGATTGCATTGACCCGATCCGTAGAGCTTCCATGCTTTTTCAGCCAGGTAACCGGTGTATTCGTAACATACAAAACCAGATCTACCGTAAACGGCTTTAGGATAATGGTGTCAGATACACTAAATCCATCCTCCGTGGGATACTCCGGGATATCTGAGGTATAGTTTTTATCCTCATTAATAAGAGCGTCAAATTCAATTCCGTCCACACTCACAGGGACTAAATTTCTTGCCATCCGGTCCACCCCCTATCTTGCATAGGCCAGACCACGGGCCATATAGGTCGTGGCATCTGCCGCTGATCGGTTCATGGCTTTTGATACATTCGCCTGGGCCTCTCTATCGCTTCCGTGATAACTGTTGCTGATGTCCACGTTCTGGACTACGGATCTTGATACATTCTGGACACTATTCATAGCTGTAGCAGCCTTTGCCGTGGCCGTCTGAGTTAAAATCGACATTCCTGATACTAAATCTTTTATTTGCCCAAGGACAATCCCTTTATTTCCTTTGATACCGGCTGCTAAACCAGACATGAAGTCAGGCATCCAGCTCTCATATTCTGTCAAGGGTCCCTCGTCAGGTACAGAAAAATGAAGAAATGATTTTATTTTTTCTCCTACTCCCTTTGCCGCATCTCCTATCTTGGAAATATTATCCGTTATCCCCTTTACAAATCCAAGGATTAAGTCTTTTCCCCATTCAAGAGCCTGTTTAGGCAATGCCTTTATAAATTCTACAGCAGCATTGATACCAATCTTAATCGCTGATGCAATTGCATCAACCTTCTCTTTAATTCCATCCCTCATGTTCTGAAAAATAGAACTGACCTTTTCATCTATAATTTTAAGCGCAGATATGAAAATATTTTTGATCAAATCCCAAATACCAGTTAATATGATAACAATGGCATTCCAGATGGAAGAAAACATCGTCTTAATACCGTTCCAGGCTTTATCCCAGTCACCCGAAAATACACCAGAAATAAAATCCATCAGCCCACGAATAAAGCTCATAAATGGCTGAATCAAGGCAATAAGAGTATTCCAGAGGATTTTAAAGCTGCTTGTTATCGTACTTCCCCAGGTATCCCAAAACGCCTTAAGTCCATTGAAGACACTGACTGCAATGACCTTGATTCCCTTCCATAGGGCTGTCAGCAGTACCTTGATCGTATTCCAGATCGCTATCAGCGTTGTTTTTATGGTTTCTCCATTTTCTGCCCAAAACTGCTTTAATCCGTTAAATATTCCCATGCCAACGGACTTGATAGAATTCCAGGCTTGGATCAGAAAAGTTTTTACTTTGTTCCAGGCTTCTAAAATGGTTTCCCTGGCTTTTTCTGAATCAATGCCGGCTTTTTCAAAGAGAGAGCCGATGACACTGTCATCCCCACGCATAAATGCCAAAAAGTCCTCAATGATCAGGGCCAGAATGACAATGACAGCCACGATTGCTAATATCTTTAAATTAATCCCGGTAAGGAGTTTACCCATAGACTTTAAGAATCCAAGAATCTTTTGAGCATTCAAAGCAAGCCAAATAGCTCCGGCAACGATAGCAATCAGTTTCATCACCTGTTCAATACCACCGATTTTATTTATCAGACGGCCAAGAAAAGAACCGACACGCTGGAGCAAATCGAATGCCTTCTTCACACCGGTAATCAGTGCTCGAATGACCCGCTCAATATAGGGTTGGAGCTTTTTCAGTACATTCATAAAACCGGTAAACGCACGTACGATCAGTTTTCCAACATCATTCGTAATTCCAGACTTCACCCAAAGGTCATTACAGAATAGCCCCCACTGGTTTCTCATATTCAGCAAGGCATCTGAAATGCTATAATCCAGATCATCAAAATTCTTATTTATATCATCTGCATTACGAACAAAGGCATCTCGCAGGTCAGATAACTTTATCTTTCCTTCGGATGCCATTTTGACAAGCTGATCAGTGGAGGTTCCAAGCTGTTTATTCAACAATTTTACTGCTTCCGGCGATTTTTCAAGAAACTGGTTTAATGTTTCTGCTTCAAAAGAGCCTTTTGCAAACGATTTGTTCATTGCTTCCTGCAAAGCCTGAATTTCACCGTCAGCCTTTCCAGCAGTTTTCCAAAGTTTTGTAGTGGCATCTCCAAAAGCAATTGCATCATCCAGAGAATCAAAAAGACCATTACTATTCTGAACCAAATTAGTAATCGTCTTTGCAGAGCTTGCATATGAAGTTTTCGTATCATTTGCAAATTTCAGAATCTTTTCTTGAATCTCCTCCTGATCACCTAAACCTTTTGTTGCATTTTTGATTTGATCATTAATCCCATTGAACTCCTCGGCCAGTGCATTCATTTTGGTAAGGGAAAATCCGATTGCAATAGTTCCCAGTAACTTTGTTGCCATACTTTTTAATCCCTTAATGGCATTTTCTGCACCATTCTTGCTTCCTTGATCGACATTAAATCCAAAAGCCACTGCAATATCTCTTATTGTCATCTATTATTCCCCCTCTCTTCTAATTCTGCGCTACGGCCACGTTCAATATCCTGGTCCATTCGATACAGAGCGTACAGTTTTAAAGCTTCATCAAGAGTGTAATACTCCTCTAATTCAAACTTCGAAGCAAGCCCAGCCTTGATTAATGTGTACATCCGTAATTCAAGATCACCGAACTGCTCCACATCAAGGGTTCCATACTTTACAATATCTTCCTCATCTTGCTGCCAGCACCTGCGACTTTGCCAAATAGGTTGCCGGCCTTCTTGAAAAAACCGTTAAAGTTCAGCCGGATCACTTCAAAAGCGAGCAGGAACATATCCTGCATTTCCCCGCAAAATAGCTCATTGACCAGATCTTCTTTGAGAACTTCTGCCTCCGTTCCTCCATCTTCGTTCGATAATAGCACAGCAATATGCCCATTGGAGATTAGCAGCTTTCTAAGCAGCTTTTCAATTTTATCTCCAGAAATTCCTTCAAACGCTTTTACAATTCCCGGCGCCGCCTCTGTAATATCAATATCCAGCAAATCTATATCACTTCCATCATCCTCGCCCTCCCCCTGTACCAGCGGAGCCAGCGACGCCAAAAGGGGAACCAGCAGAGATGCTAATTCCCCTGATAAGTTTGCTGCTTTAAAAGCAGGAAAAGGACGGATATAAAAATCATACCCGCCAACAGTAACTTGTTTTGGTTCGGTCTGCCTCAAATGTGCCATAGTTCACTCCTCCTATTTCTGTGATAATTCCGATGCTCCAGTGTGAATTTCCCACTCTACCATATTAGCTGCTTTTCCATACGCACGAGTTGCCAGCTTAGGCACCCATGCGACACTAGCTGAAAAACTAGTCTTTCCAAGCAGATCTTTGATGGATACCGGGAAAACGCCTTCCCCTGACTCTTTATCTTTATAGTGCTGCTCAATCAAAAACTTATTGGTCGTAGAACTTTGTAAAAGAACCAATTTTACGATTGCCTGCGAATTTGGGTCAATGCTCCTAATGATCTCTCCATCGGCACCAGTCACAGACGTGGTTCCGTCTCCTTGGAATTCAATAGAAATAAAGCTATCATCAGCAAATCCGCTGGCAATATGTCTTCCCAAAGCCATAGTGACCTTTTTCGGGTTATATGTTCCAACTACTTCTGCCATTACTTATCTGCCTCCTTCCTAATAAACCAGGTTGCCTGAGATATCAACCATATGGATTGCCCCGGCCAACCGAGCTGTGAATTTACAGCCTGTCAGCTTTCTGCTGGCTTTCTGCTCATCCGTCAGTGAAGCTGCCGCTGGAACCGTCACAATGTATCCTGGCACCTCATTATCATCGCTATCAAAATAGGTTCTGGAGATTCCTCCAACCTCCTGTCCTGCCTTTAGCGATGCAATCATCTGTAATTCCACAGCGGCAATACCGCTGTCATCATATGGTACCTTCCGACTCAGAGCAAACAGATTAAAGATTCGCATCTGCATGTCATTTTTAAGCCAATCACGGAAACGAATAATATCAATCCATTCCCCGGCCAGAACCTTGCCACCGGTATTGCTGACGATATTCTTTCCTGCATATCGGCAGTAATAGCTGATGTTATTATCTTCCAAGAATTGTTTTTCTACAGACGTTAATTTCGATGGTGAAATGGTACTTAGTGTTTTAAACGCCCAGGTTTCCGATCCAGGTTCATATCCAAAACATTTCACCATCCAAGCCAGACCTGCATACCTGTTAGCTTCTGGGAGTACATTGTACCCATCTGCGCTGCCTGAATAGATGCCAAAAGTCCGGTAATACTCCTTGCCGATTATGGGATACTCATTCATATCCGTTACATCAAAACAAAACAGTTTGCTGTGGCTTTCTGTCCATTCTTTTGCAGCATTCACACTATCCGAATCCACAAATGAAACCAGATAAATCCCATACCATATATTGGTCTCAATTGCCCGGTTCAAGGTCTCTTCTATTGGTTCGTACTCATTTAATTCATTCTTTTTCCTAACCGCAATACATATTTCTCCTGGAGCCGGGGATTGGGAATAAGCGACACTCGCCGCCTTATAGGCTACATGATTCGCAGCAAAACCATAGGACAGTAAATCATTTGCCTGTGTGATCACAGTTACATCAGGCAATGCTCCTTCACCGGTACCGCTCGGCGGTGGAACTACCACCAAAATTGTGTTCAAGCTGGTTCCGCTCGTGGCCGGGGCGGCAATCTCAATATCACAACGAATGATATCATCAAGACTGTTACTCATTGTCTACATCCTCCTTTACTTCAACTTCTTTTATTTCGTATTGACTTGCGGCAGTAAATTCCCTCGTGTTACCACCGCTATAATTGGGAATATACATGCAATCAGATACTCCATACCGGCCAGACGCTTTTTCCATATAACTGACAGTAAACTCGGCCATGGCCCGGTACCGGTACTTTGAATCATTCAATAGTTCTGTCAGATCCCGGATCGGGGGATTGAGCTGGATATCCATATTGGCGGCGGCAATCCGGTTCTGAATCTCACCGGATTCCAGGAACTTGACAAACTCCATTAAATCACTGGTTGCCGTATTCTCATAGTTTCCTGTTACTCCTTCCGCCACTGTCCTTGGTCTCCCCTTCGTATACAGATTTATTTCAGCTATTGTGCTGCAAGGATAATATCTGTCTCCTGCTTCATCATGGCAGGGAAACAAGGTCTTATTGATATTGCCAGTGCGTAACGTGACATACGGGACCACAGGCTTCGTCATTGTTTGCTCTACCCATGCTACAGTAGCGCCCTGAAAGAACATTGACGTTAGTTCAAAAAGCTTATTCTTAACCTGGCTCTGGTTCATATCTCATACCCTCTTTCCCATTTACTCTGATTCTGGCTCATAGTCCAAAACTTCTACAAATGTGGACGTATAATGCCGGAGCGGTGTATTCTCGCTTAACCTGGAAGATTTACATTCGAACCATTTACCGTCAAAGAATACCCGATCCGCTTTCTGCTGTTTATCTTTATCTTCCACCAGAATGGGAACATCACAGAACGTCTTTATCCTCTTAACTGATACAGTTCCATCAGGGGTAGTGATAATTTCATCTGATAACGTCTGTATATCCATAGGGAGCGTTTTATCTTCATAAGGGGTAGATGAATATCCCTGAGTGAAAGTAGGCTTAGAATAGCGCCTAATTGTGTATGGCCGCTTAAAGAAATTCAACTAATCACTTCCCTTCTTTTTGATAACATAATTCACAGACTGTAACATGCGGCCTGTGTCGATTAAGGGTTTATCAGATCCCTTGCGATCAATCGTGGATTGCTTATTCGCTTCAAAAGAGCCTTCCGTAATCGTTTCCTGTATCAAGTCCTTCTGAAACAAACCAATTTCCTTCAGGACCTGCTCGGCAGTAGCTCCGCTGAGCAGATCCTGCTTTTTTGATTTCAGCATTGCATTAATCTTATCCACATTGTTATCCACACTATCACGCAAAAAAGGTCGGGACGGTATATGTACCGTTCCTACTTCATTCCACGCTGCAATATCGCATATATCAACACCCT
>DEYX01000174.1:0-28312 GCA_002365025.1 Hungatella sp. UBA3147
AGCCGGAGATATTATGACCCACCGAAAGAATCTGGTCGCTTTGGACGGCGAGATTACTCTTCGGGAGGCAGTGAATTTCATCCTGAAAGAGGGATTTAATTCCCGTTATCCGATTTACAAAAAGGATGTGGATGACATTATCGGCATCCTTCATATGAAGGATGCTCTTATTGCTGTGGAAAATAAAAGAAATGCCTCCCGCCAGCTATGGGAGATCGAAGGGCTTCTCAGAGAAGCTCATTTCATTCCGGAAACCAGGAATATTGATACTCTGTTTAAGGAAATGCAGTCCAGAAAGATCCATATGGTGATCGTAGTAGATGAATACGGGCAGACGGCGGGTATTGTGACAATGGAAGATATTTTGGAAGAGATTGTGGGCAATATCATGGATGAATATGATGTGGATGAAGAATACATTGTCCCCTCGGATGACGGTTCCTATGTAATCAACGGCATGACTCCTTTGGAAGAAGTGGAAAGGGCCTTGAATATTGAGTTTGATGAGGAGGATTATGACTCCTATGATACCATCAACGGCTTGCTGATTTCCAGGCTGGACCGGATTCCCCAGGAAGGGGAAGAGACAGAGGTGTCTATTCTTGGATATTGTTTTAAAATCCTTCGTGTAGAAAATAAGATCATTCATACCATCCGGGTTCGGAAAGAGCAGCCGGAAGAGGAGCATGAGGAAGAACAGGAGCTTAGACATATTGAGGCTCGTGAGGAATTCTCGGACATAAAAATGTAATACCGGCACAGCTGTCATTTATTCTCGGAAAAAAGAGGGAATCGGCAGCTGTGCATTATTTTTCTTGCAAGATGAAAAAATTAGTGCTAAAATGGAAAAGATGTTGATTTATTAGATATTATAAGGACGAAGTAGAGAAAGAAAAGGAGTGTTGGAACAATGTCAGGACATTCAAAGTTCGCGAATATTAAACACAAAAAAGAGAAAAACGATGCGGCTAAAGGCAAGGTTTTTACTATCCTCGGAAGAGAATTGGCGGTAGCGGTGAAAGAAGGCGGACCAGACCCTGCAAACAATAGTAAACTCCGTGATATTATCGCAAAGGCAAAAGCCAATAATATGCCAAACGATACCATTGACCGCGGCATTAAAAAAGCAGCCGGCGATGCAGGCTCCGTTAATTATGAGACAATTACATACGAAGGATACGGCCCTAACGGGGTTGCGATCATCGTAGATACGCTGACAGACAACAAGAACCGGACTGCAGCAAACGTAAGAAACGCATTTACAAAAGGCGGCGGCAATGTGGGAACTCCTGGCTGCGTGTCCTTTATGTTTGATAAAAAGGGCCAGATCATCATTGATAAGGAAGAATGTGAGATGGATCCGGATGAACTGATGATGGTTTCCCTGGATGCAGGGGCCGAAGATTTTTCGGAAGAAGAGGACAGCTTTGAAATAATTACTGCACCTGAGGAATTCAGCGCAGTACGTGAGGCATTAGAGACCGCAGGCATCCCCATGGTGGAAGCTGACGTCACCATGATTCCTCAGACATGGGTGGAACTGACGGATGAAGATTCGATTAAGAAGATGAACCGGATTATGGATCTTCTTGATGTGGAGGATGACGTACAGGCCACTTACCATAACTGGAGTGAATAACAGGACACAAAAAGAAAAAGTGAGGAAAAGCCCTGCAGCAGGCTTCCTCACTTTTTTATATCCGGATCCTCTTTGCAGCTTCAGTGCTTTTTAATGTCGATCACACTCTTTTTGCCGCTCTTTCTGTTGTAAAGTACTGTACAACTTTTACGTATTATATTATATAATATTGAAGGGGGAATTACAAACAACATAACGAACATAAGAAGAAAAGCAATAGAAGCACGCCATGAAAAATGGTACGGAGTTTAAAGCAAATGGAAGAGGTTTAAGATTATGGATAGCGACCGATTGTACCGGGTAAAAAAAGAAGATGTGGAGAAATTAAAGGAACTGCTGACTGAATGCTTTGCCGGAGATCCGCTTTATTGCAGGTTGATCCCTGACGGGAAGACCAGGAGCCGTCTGCTCCCGGAATTATTTGAATGTGATATGGAAGAATTTTTAGAGACTTGCGAAATATATGCTGACAGTCCGGATATTAACGGGATTCTTGTGGTGGATGATGAATCACAGCCTTATAATGCTTTTCATTACTATCTGGCAGAAGCTGCCGCCCTTTTAAAAACGGACGGCTATCTGATCAAGGAGGACCCTTCTTTAAAGACATTTTGGAACTTTTTCCAGGGCAGGGAGTATTTGAATTCCAGCTGGACGGACCGTCTTAACCAGGAGAAACGGCTGCACCTCATATATCTTGCTGTACGGCCTGCTATGCAGCATCATGGAATTTCCTCTCTTCTTTTAAGGGAAGCCATTGACTACGCAGATAAAAATAAGCTCATGATTTCCCTGGAAACACATAATGTAAGCAATGTAAAATTTTATGAACATTTCGGTTTTAAGGTATTCAGTATTGTGGAAAAGCGTTTTCGGTTAAAACAGTACTGCATGGTCCGGGATATAAAATAGTGGTTTGTATATAAAATGGTGGTTCATATTTACGTATATAAAATTGAGTTTCGCATATAAATAGTAGTTCGTATATAAGCAGTGTTCCGTATATATAATAATATTTAATAAATATAATAGGACAGGCTTTCCGTAATTTGGAAGCCTGCCTTTTTATATAAGGCCATAGCAGGACCGTTCTGGCCGGACACCTGAAGAGAAATCTTTTTAAGCTTTCCATAGCAGGACCTTAAAAAGCAGGTTTCCAAAAGCAAAGAAAGACAGGCGCCACCGAGCCCCTGGTTCCGTAAATTTTCGGTAATTTCAAACCCGTAAAAATAGGAGGCGGACTGTCCCCTGAAATCAAGATAACAAAAGCCCACAGGATTGTCATCTATCAGAAAGGTACAAAGGGAAGGTTCCTCTTTATTACCGCGGGTCATGGAGAGTGTAAGAGACTTAGAAAAACGGTTGTTCTTTGCCAGACCGGTTTTTAAAAAATCAGAAGAAGAAAGCTCCATTAAATGTTCCTGATACCAAAGATCGGCTCCTATGGCGTTAAGGGTCAGGACAGTATATTTGCAGGTTTCCTCTGCAGAAAAAATCAGATCATTGTCTCCCGTCTCCTTCAACAGCTCTTCCAGAAGCAGCATGAAATATCCGCACCGCCTGTTTGGCGGAAGGGTATAAGCGCAGCATTCATAGTCCCCGCTTTCATTAAAAAATGCACAAAGAGCGGATAAGAGGCTGTCTTCTTCGTATAATAAGAAAAAAATACATTCTTCTTCCATGGGAAAAGTAAGAGAAATATGGTCATGCTTTCTGCAGGCATCCTGCAGGTGCAGCAAGTCACTGATTTGCGTTTCGCTGGGGGGGTTCGTTCGTATAATATTCATTTGGGACTCCTGGTTCGTTTTCGTATAGTATAATACAATAAAATGTATAAATTCAATCAAATATTTTCCATATTGCTGATTGTTTCTTTGAAATATGGGTGATAGAATAAACACAAGTGAAGGAGTGGAGGGATTTAATTGAAAAAGAGAGAAGAAATACCGGTTTGCGATACCTGGAACCTGGCGGACATTCTGCCGTCTGAGAGTGCATGGGAGGATCTGTTCCGTGAAACAGAACGCTCGCTTTCAGGTTATAAAAGATTTGAAGGACATCTGGCAGATTCAGGCGAGATGCTTTTTTCCTGTCTGAAGTTTGATGAGGAGATATCCCTAAAGATTGAATCGTTGTTTGTATACGGAAAGCAGAAATCCGATGAGGATACAGGCAATGCAAGATATCAGGAATTTTCCTCAAGGGCAAGGTCCCTTTCCTATGAGGCAGCAGGTCTGTCATCATTTCTGATTCCGGAAATCCTGGAAATGACGGAGGAGACCCTTGACCATTACCGGAAGAATACGGCCGAGCTTACCCGTTATGACAGAACCTTGGAAATTATTTTAAAGAAGAAGGCCCATACGTTGTCAGCTCCGATGGAAGCCCTGCTGGCAAAGTCCATGGAAGCCACCTCCGCCCCTTCGGAAATCTTTAATATGTTTAATAATGCGGACGTGAAGTTTCCTGAAATCATGGATGAAAAGAATCAGCCTGTCAGGATCACCCATGGAAATTATGTTGCACTTATGGAAAAGCAGGACAGAAGGGTAAGAAAATCTGCATTTGAGGCCCTGTACAGCGTCTATGGACAGTTTGGCAATACTCTTGCTGCTACTTTTTCTTCCAATGTGAAACAGGCGGCTTTTTACGCAAAGGCAAGAAATTATCCCTCTGCCAGAGCCCATTCCCTTGGGGAGAATGAGATTCCGGAGGAAGTGTATGACAATCTTTTAAATGCGGTTCATGAGGGCCTGTCCAGTCTCCATGGATATGTATCCATAAGAAAAAAGGCTCTTGGAGTGGATGAGCTGCATATGTATGACCTGTATGTGCCCATGGTGTCAAGGGAAGAACGTAAATATACTTTTGAGGAAGCCAAGGCCATGGTGTTAGAAGGCCTTAAGCCACTGGGGGAGGAGTATTTGTCTCTTTTAAGAGAAGGCTTTAATAACCGGTGGATCGATGTATATGAGAATGAAGGAAAGCGAAGCGGCGCTTATTCCTGGGGTGTTTACGGGATCCATCCCTATGTATTGTTAAACTTTAACGGAACTCTTGACAGTGTCTTTACTCTGGCTCATGAGATGGGGCATGCCCTCCACAGCTGGTTTTCCGATAAGAACCAGACTTATATAGATGCAGGATACAAGATTTTTGTAGCGGAGGTGGCATCTACCTGCAACGAGGCGCTGCTCATCCGGCATTTATTGGAAACTACGTCAGATAAAAAGGAACGGGCTTACCTTGTGAATCATTTTATGGACAGTTTCCGGGGGACTCTTTACCGGCAGGCCATGTTTGCGGAGTTTGAAGCAGAGACCCATCGCCTTGCAGGGGAAGGAGAGGTGCTTACTGCCGAGGTTCTTTGCAGAATATACCACCGGCTGAATGAGGAGTATTTTGGCCCGGACATGGTGGTTGACCAGGAAATTGAATATGAATGGTCCAGAATTCCGCATTTTTACACACCATTTTACGTATACCAGTATGCCACAGGGTTTTCGGCTGCCATTGCCATCAGCAGCAGGATTCTTAAGGGAGATGAGAAGACGGTCAAGGGATATTATCAATTTATAAGCGGTGGAAATTCTATGACTCCTATAGACTTGTTAAAGCTCTGCGGCGTTGACATGGGGACAGCAGAACCGGTAAAGGATGCACTCCGGGTGTTTGCCGGGCTTTTGGAGGAAATGAGCCGGCTTATTTAAGCCTGGTTGCTGGATAGAGGAGAGGGGAGCAGGTATGAATCTGTATCAGATGATATTTAAAAGAAGATCGATCAGGAAGTTTAAGAAGGATCAAGTCCCGGAGCAGCTGCTAAAGGACATCCTTTATTTTGGGGATAATATACCAAGGCTGCACGGGGATATTCAGATTAAGCTGGAAATAAGTGAAAATATGGAAGAGCATCTGCCTGTTAAGGGATTGTGGAAGGTAGAGGCGCCTTATTATCTGGTATTTTATTCTGAGGAGAAGGAGGGGTATCTGACAAATGCAGGATATGTGCTGGAACATGTTCTTTTATATATGACTGGAAAAGGACTAGGTACCTGTTATCTCGGGAGTACCAAGGTTCCGGTACCAGGGCCGGCAGGAATGAAGCAGGTGATCGTAGTTGCCTTTGGTTATCCAAAGACTCTGCTTTACCGGGATCCTGCAACGGCAAAACGGCTTCCTTTAAAGGAATTATGCGTGTTTAAGGAAGAAGCCGGAGAATCCATGAAAAATATATTAAAGGCGGTCCGCCTCGCTCCGTCGGCCATGAATACCCAGCCCTGGCGCTTTATCGTTTATCATGACAAGATCTATGTGTTTTCCTGCAGGGAATTCCTGCCGTCATCTTCTCTTGTATCCATGCGGGAGATCAGCGCCGGGATTATGCTTTCTCATTTAACCATTGCTGCGGAAGAGATGTGGATTAATGTGAAACTGGAAGCAGAAGAAGCCATGGAGAAAAAGTCTTATAAAAGCGGGGCATATGTGACTACGGCATTTTTAAAAGAGTATAAATGCTGATAAAATGCTGATAAGATCGTTCACTGATACAGAAAGAAAGGGAAGGTCCTCCATATGGGGCCTTCCCTTTTTATATCGGATTACTCAATAGTGATATAGTGGTTTTCTTCGATCTGTTTTGGAGCTTCTTTCGGAACGACAAGCTTCAAGATGCCGTTTTCAAATGATGCCTTGATATCTTCCTGTTTCAGGCCGGAGCCTACATAAAAACTTCTCTTTACAGAGCCGCTGTAGCGTTCCCTGCGGATATAGTTTTTCTGGTCCTTTACCTCATTTTCGGAAACAGTGTCTGCACATATGGTCAGATATCCTTCTTTTAATTCGGCCTGTACTTCCTCTTTTTTATAGCCTGGAAGCTCGATATCAATGACATAATCGTTTCCGTTGTCCTCAATGTCGGTTTTCATCAGGGACTGTCTGTTGTGATATGCATCCGTAAAGAACGGATCATTGAAAAATTCATCAAATAAGCTATTTCTTCTTGTTAATAACATAAAGGGTTCCTCCTTTTGGAAATTTATATGTCATCGGTTATCCGATGCATTGCTACTTGTTATACATGTAATATAACACACATTGCTAGCACTGTCAATGGGTGAGTGCTAATAGAATTGTGAAAATTTTGTGAACCATACAAAAAGACACCGATCTAGGAAAATCTCGAACGGTGTCGTATGAAAATAATCACAGGAGTAAATGGCTTTCTACTTAATCGGAAAATAAATTTCAATTTCAGAGTTCTCCATATTTTCACCTGTAAATCTCTTGGTATAACATTCAAAATCATCACGGTTATCAAGCTCGTATCCACTTTTCGGGAACCAAACGCCCCAAATATAGTGATATGTCTGCATTAGGTTTTTTACCATTCCCGTATGAATAAATCTTGCATATTTTCCACCACATAGTATTTTTCTTTGCATATCTTCAGGGATAGGCTGCTCTTTTGGAAATTCAATTCCCACAAACGCAGTAGTCTCACTGTGAGTACTAAATATATCAGAAGAACAGTTTTCTCCAGCCTCAAAGATTCCGAACCTTTTATTGTTTATGAATGGATCGGGAATCTGTTGGTTAAAGAACTGCCACATAGCAATGCTTTCATTTCCGTTGATGGTTGTTTTGAAACCAATACCCATAATATAAATTTCCGAAATAGTAACAATTTGTGGGGTTAAATCAGTATAGGTGTACAGAGTATTATCGAAAATTTGTGCTGGTGGCCTGTTTCCTATTAATACATCTAATCCATTTTTTCGATAATCTGTTGGTGTCATAGAATATCTGTCTTTAAAAGCCCGGGTAAAACTCTCTGCTGTTTCAAAATAAAGGGAAATACCGATATCTAATATCTTTTTTTCACTGTGAACCAAATCCCATGCGGCTTGTGTTAAACGGCGTGTTCTTATATAACTTCCTATTGTTTCCCCCATAACAGCCTGAAAATACCGGTGGAAATGATAATAAGAGTAGGAACACGCTTTGGCAACATCGCACGCGGCGATAGGCTCAAATAAATTGTTTTCAATATATACAATTGCTTTTCCTATTGCTTTGTTGTCAATCAATGTGATTCCACCTCTCAGAATATCATTTTATTTTATAAAAGTCAGGAGCAGCTTTTTCCTGTGGCAATAACACCTCTATTTCATGCAAGGCTAAAGTTCCAACAGAAAAAGTTTGCCATTTATTAACTTGCGGAGAGCCAAATGTCATTTCTATGGTTTTGTCGTTCACATCAAATATCATAGAACGTAATGTGCCAAAAAATTCTTTGTAGTAGTGACAGCAAAGGCCATCTGGATATGATGCAGACAAGAGCGTTTTTATATCATCGTTCGAAATCAGTTTCTTTTTCGTAAATTGTTCAACAATCCTATCATTGCGCACTATGGAACTTTCTATTATCATCTTTTCATATGGTTTCATGTCTTCCAGCAATGCATGATTCGTAACACTTAAAAATGCTTCTTCGCTATTTTCCTCTAGTAATTTGTAAGCTTTATGTCCATCAATGCATTGAATCACTGCTATTTTATTGGTGTTATCAGCTAACATTAAATTCATATTATAACCGATAGGTGCGCTCATTGTCCACTCGATTGCTTCTTGAACAGTTTTACAGTTTTCAAGTATGCTACGAACCACAACCCAGAAGCTAAAACCCGTTACACCAGCTTTCTGCCCGCCTACAAAATTGCCTACAGGCAACCCGTTACTTGCCTTACAAACGGCAAGACCGTGTTCGTTCATTCCGTCACATCTTCCAAATAAATTCAATGTGGAACCTATGTAGCGATACTTTCCTTTGATATCCGTAAATGCAAAGCACATTTCTTCCAGTTCATTGTTAAAATCATAGTTTCTTGCCATTAATGTATGACCGTTTTTAGACTTGCCTGACAGCATTGCCATTAAGCTGCATCCACGCTCTAAATAAGTCATAGCATAAAAAAGCGCCTGTTCTGGTGATACACCAATCGTATCTGAAAAACCTCTTATTTCTTCATTGATACCTTGGGAATAAGTATCTAATAAATCCGCAATTATTATAAATTTATCATGGGGATAAGCGTGTGGCGGCAATAAAACCTGTTTTAACAGCTTCGGAGTTGCCAGTACCCATTGTCCTATTTGCGTTCCAACATCATAGTTTGTGCCACTAAAATTCTTAAAAACAACCTTGGTTTTGTCCATATATAATCACCGTTTCCTTTCATTAATATTATAAATCAGCGGCAAACGTCAAACTTGATATTTTCTGCTGTTTCTAAGAATCGTGAGCTATTATACAATCTCTATGTCATCATCATGGAGCATATAAAATCCCAATATAAAGATAATACAGCACAGTTCTGTTGATATATTATAGGAATTTGTTATAAGCTGTTTCCGAAAAGACATCATGTGGGTCATTTTTCCTTTTTCAATACCATTCAGGAATATAGTAAAATCTCTCTGTTTATTCTGTACTAAAACAATGTCACCGGTATCCACCAATGACTTTTCTGCCATGGGCGGCCTGAACAGACCCTTTTGTACGATATTTCCATTCTCATCGTGAGCATATAATAACTGGCATTCAGATATGTAGCCGTCCTTCCGCTTTATCTCAATTTTTTCTCCGAATTTTTTTACAGTATATAAAACCTTTCCGCCTGTATCAAGAAATTCCATTTTTGCGCCTTTAAAATAGCTTTGTTTCCATTCTCCAATGACACTGTTGTTCTCATCGTAAATAATATAGGTTCCAAGTTTCCGCCTGATAATCAGCTTCATAATCATCCTCCTAACAAAGAAGCAGCGACCTTCATGACACCTGCCAGTAACATGACCCAGATCGGGTTCATTTTAAATTTCTGCAGTAAGATGATACATATGCCAAATATAATAATTAAACTCCACCGGGTACATGCTAAATTTACAGTTAAATTGCCGCCCCAGAATGCAGATTGTAAAATTGATATTCCGGCAGCCGCTACCATAGCAACTACAGCGGGACGCAAGGAATTTAAAACACTCTGAAGCACGGTCATTTCTCTGTATTTAAAATAGAATTTTGCAATTAGTGTAATTATAATGCAGGAAGGAAGAATACAGCCTGCAGTCGCGATCATTGCCCCGGGGATCCCCGCTATTTTAATGCCTACAAAGGTTGCTGAATTCACGGCAATGGGGCCTGGTGTCATCTGGGATATGGTAATCAAATCCGTAAACTCTGTCATGCTTAACCATTTATGATGTGATACGATCTGACTTTGAATCAGCGGCATGGCAGCATAACCGCCTCCAAAACTAAATGCTCCTATTTGGAGAAAACTCAAAAAAAGCTGTAAGTAAATCATTTTTTCTTTCCCTCCATTTCAAACCATGTCCGAAGAATTCCTATTAAGATGCATACCAGTACCACATATACTACATTTACGTTTAAAAGGAAAGTAGCTATAAATGCTCCGATCATAATCAAATTTGAACTTTTACTATGCCCCTGTACAACGCCCCGTGCCATTTCATAGACCACAGCGGCAATCACGGCCCCGACTCCCGCCTGCATTCCTTCGAGCATCAGGCTGATCATTGCACTGTCTCTAAATGCTGTGTAAAAAGCAGAAATAACCGAAATGGCAACAAATGGCGGAATAATGGTTGCGATGATTGCCGTTAAGGTGCCCGCGGTTCCAGCCAGCTTATAACCGACAACAACAGCACCGTTTACAGCGATGGCACCAGGGGCTGACTGGGCAATGGCAATTAAGTCCAGCATTTCATCATTTTCGATCCAATGGTATTCATCTACAAACTTTTTCTTCATCAAAGTGACGATCACGTATCCGCCGCCAAAAGTAAAGGCACTTAAGTACAAGGTGGATATAAATAGCTGTAATAAAATATGTTTTTTCGTTTTCATTTTTCACCTCCTTACATTTATTATATTTACTGTTGATTATTAAGTAAAATAGTATTATTCTATTAAATATATAATGATTTCATTATGATTTGAAAGGATAAGATTATGACCCTCCGGCACATTCAAATTTTTGTTTCTGTATACCAAAACGGAGGCATTACTAAAGCATCAGACGCATTGCATTTAGCGCAGCCATCCGTAAGTCTTGCAATAAAGGAAATTGAAGAATACTATGGCATCCGTTTATTTGAACGGATCGGAAGACGTATCCTGCCGACAGAATGCGGAAGTGAATTTTACAGTTATGCGCTTCATATCGTTTCACAATTTGATGAGATGGAAAAGAAAATCCGTAATTGGGAAACTCTCGGTACTTTAAGAATCGGGGCAAGCATAACCATTGGCACGCATGTTTTACCTGGTATCATAAAGGAGATGCAGCTGTTATTTCCAGATCTTACAATCGAAGCAGTCATCAAGAACTCAGCCGCCATCGAGCAGCATATTCTTGATAATGGTGTGGATATTGGCTTGATAGAAACGGTTCCAGAGCAGGAGAATATGGTTTATGAGCCATTCATGGAAGATTTCTTGTGTACGATTGTATCTCCCTCCCACCCTTTGAGCAAAAGGGACCACATAACGCTTACTGAAATTGCAGATTATGATTTGCTGATGAGGGAAAAAGGGAGTGCAGGCCGTGAGATATTAGAGGGCTACTTTTCCATGGAACAATTATCAGTACATCCGCTGTGGGAAAGTACCAGCACACAGGCGATTGTAAAGGGTGTCTCTTCAGGCATTGGGATTTCCGTTCTGCCATATCTTCTCGTTGAAAAAGACATAGCCGAAGGCATTGTTAAACGGGTACCGATAAATCCACGCTTAAAAAGAAACTTTAATATTATTTATCATCGCAGCAAATATCTGACTTCAACTATGAACGTTTTCATGGAGCTATGTAAAACGTATGGCAGGGAAGTATAATTTTCCCTGCCAATGTTTTACGGCGGAAACATATCATTCCGGCCGCTGCCAGTTTTAATAAAGAATTGAATCCCCCATTGAATGTACGGGCAGGAGATGGTAGAATAACCATGTTTGCTAAAAAGAAAGTTGAGGAAAACTATTCATGAAACGGGAAATCGATTGGAAAGATATCTCAGATGGGAAATTATATAGCTTAAATGATATGGTAAAGGCGGATTGCGGTGACTGCGAAGGCTGCTCGGCATGCTGTCAGGGGATGGGGCAGTCGGTTACACTGGATCCCCTTGACTGTTTCCGGCTGACGGTAAATCTTAATTGTACTCTGGAGGAACTGCTGGCAGAGAAACTGGAACTTCATGTGGTGGATGGAATCGTGCTTCCAAACTTAAAAATGGGGGGAAATGGGGAAAGGTGCGGCTTCTTAAACCAGGAGGAGCGATGCGGGATTCATAGCTTCCGGCCGGGGATCTGCCGCCTGTTCCCCTTAGGACGGATCTATGATGAGCAGGGATTTCAGTATTTTCTCCAGGTACATGAGTGCAGGAGGGAAAACAGGGCAAAGGTCAAGGTACGCAAATGGATAGATACCCCTGATGCAAAGCGGTATGAAAAGTTTGTGTCTGACTGGCATTTCTTTTTAAAGCGGCTGGAAAGAAAGCTGGAAGAGGATGGGGATCAGACCTTGGCAAATAAAATCAGCATGTATGTTTTAAAGCAGTTTTATATTTTGCCCTATGACAGGGACGAGGATTTTTTCGATCAGTTTGGCAAAAGGCTTGAAGCCAGTTCTTTCTTATGATAGAATTGGTAAGAATAAAAAAATAAGGGAAAAGAGATCCAAGGAGGAAGCTATGATCAGGCAGTTAATAGACAAAATTCAGAAAACAAAAGCCCCAATCTGCGTAGGTTTGGACCCCATGTTAAACTATATACCAGAGCATGTTTTAAAAAGGGCATTTGAAGAATTCGGTGAAACCTTAGAAGGCGCTGCGGAAGCTATTTGGCAGTTCAATAAAGAAATTGTTGATCATGTTTATGATCTGATCCCATCCGTTAAGCCACAGATTGCCATGTACGAGCAGTTTGGCATCGAAGGCTTGAAAGCGTATACAAAGACTGTTAACTATTGCCAGGAAAAGGGGCTTTTCGTCATTGGAGATGCTAAGAGAGGAGATATTGGTTCCACATCAGCCGCTTATGCTACAGCACATATCGGGCAGGTGAAGGTTGGAAACAAAAGTTTTTCTGCTTTCGGTACAGATTTCCTTACGGTCAATCCATATTTGGGGACCGATGGCGTAAAGCCCTTTGTGGATGTATGCAAGGAAGAAGACAAGGGACTTTTCGTTCTGGTGAAGACCTCTAATCCTTCCAGTGGAGAATTCCAGGATCAGCTGATTGGCGGAAGGCCGCTGTATGAACTGGTTGCAGAAAAGGTTGTGGATTGGGGAGCAGACTGTATGGATGGCGCTTACAGCAATGTGGGAGCCGTTGTTGGGGCCACCTATCCGGAGATGAGCAGGATTCTCCGTAAACTGATGCCAAACACCTATTTCCTGGTTCCGGGATACGGCGCCCAGGGAGGAACGGCAGAGGATTTAAAGCCATGCTTTAACGAGGACGGCCTGGGAGCTATTGTAAACTCCTCCAGGGGAATTATTGCAGCCTATAAATCTGAAAACTACGCCCGGTTTGGCGAAGAGCATTTCGGTGAAGCTTCCAGACAGGCGGTTATTGACATGGTCACCGACATCAACAGGGTATTATAGGGGGATCGCATGGCAAAGGTAAAGGAAATTGCAGTGGTTGCCAGCCAGACACGGCTGGGAGACGATGTATACAGTATGTGGATTAAAACAAAGGATATCACCGCCCAGGCAGAGCCGGGACAGTTTGTTGACCTATATACAAAGGATGGAGCAAAGCTTTTGCCCCGACCCATCAGCATTTGTGAGACAGATAAGGACAAGGGACTTTTAAGGCTGGTGTACCGGGTAGTAGGGGGCGGAACGGAAGAGTTCTCCCGTTACAAGGAAGGTGATTCCGTAGAGGTCCTGGGACCTCTGGGCAATGGATTTCCCCTGGAAGCCGGCGCAAAAGGGAAAAAGGCATTTTTGATCGGCGGTGGAATCGGAATTCCACCTATGCTGGAACTGGCAAAGCATTTGCCTTGTGAGAAACAGGTGGTACTTGGATACCGGGATGCCCTGTTTTTAAATGAAGAATTTTCTCCATATGGAGACACTTATATTGCAACAGAGGACGGAAGCACCGGTACGAAGGGCAATGTTTTAGATGCAATCCGGGAACAGGGCTTAAAAGGCGATGTGATCTTTGCCTGTGGTCCTACCCCCATGCTGAAGGCTCTTAAGGCTTATGCTCTGGAAAATGAAATAGAATGTTATCTTTCCCTGGAGGAAAAGATGGCCTGCGGCATCGGAGCCTGTCTTGCCTGTGTATGCAAAAGCAAGTCAGTGGACGAGCATTCCATGGTTCACAATAAGCGTATCTGTAAGGATGGTCCGGTATTTAAGGCTGAGGAGGTGGAATTTTAGATGAATACGAAAGTGAATCTGGCCGGAGTGGAGCTTAAGAATCCGGTTATGACAGCTTCCGGCACCTTTGGTTCCGGTGAGGAATACAGCGAGATGATTGATTTAAATCATTTGGGAGCCGTGGTTACAAAAGGCGTGGCCAATGTGCCATGGCCAGGTAACCCTACGCCCAGAATCGCGGAAACCTACGGAGGCATGATCAATGCCATTGGCCTTCAGAATCCGGGAATGGAAGTTTTTATTAAGAGAGATATTCCATTTTTAAAGAAGTACGATACGAAAATCATTGTCAATGTATGCGGAAAGACCACAGAGGATTATATCGAAGTTGTGGAGCGGTTGGCGGATGAGCCGGTGGATATGCTGGAAATCAACATTTCCTGCCCTAATGTGAAAGAGGGAGGAATCGCTTTTGGACAGGATCCCAAAGCGGTAGAGGCTATAACAAGGGAAGTTAAAAAACATGCAAAGCAGCCGGTTATCATGAAGCTGAGCCCCAACGTAACGGACATAGGGGTGATGGCAAAGGCAGCAGAGGCCGGAGGAGCAGATGTACTGTCTCTTATTAACACCTTAACCGGAATGAAGATTGACATTAACCGCCGTACCTTTGCAGTCGCAAATAAAACAGGAGGCTTATCCGGTCCGGCTATTAAGCCCATTGCGGTACGTATGGTATATCAGGTGGCAAATGCGGTGAGACTTCCCATTATCGGTATGGGCGGGATCATGAATGCCGAGGATGCCATAGAATTCATTCTTGCAGGAGCTACGGCTGTCTCCGTTGGAACGGCCAATTTCCGGAATCCTTATGCAGCAGAAGAAGTAGTCAGGGGCATAGAAAATTACATGAAGAAATATGACGTAGAAGATATCCGGGACCTGATAGGAGTTGTGCAGTAGCAGTACTATTTTGAATGGATTTTAAATTTATGGTGTGTTCAAATTTCAGAAATCTTTGATGTTATGAAATTACTTGAGTTTACGGAATAGTAAATATTGTACTATATTGTTGGAATTTAATAGGTTATTAACATAAGCCCTTTATCAGTTGTAGAAATATGATTGATAAAGGGCTTATCTTAGGGTCTTAGATTATCCGGAGGAGAAAAAATGAATTGTGTTGAAGGATGCACTTTTGATATTGATATCGGTATTGTAAAATCATTACTGGTATGGAAATAGGAAAAATTAAAAAATTAGAAGGAGCTGGTATCTAATTTAAATAAAAAAGTGATAAAATAGCTGGATGCAGGAAGAAGGACTCTGTGTAAAATGGGAGCGGTTAGAGTATGCTGCCATGAATCTAAAAAAATAGCTATGTGGCGATGGGGAGATCACCATTTAAACCTTTGTTTCTTTGTATTTTTACGTATGAATAGAAAGAACCCTGTTTTCATTTATTTAAAACAAGGTTCTTTGACAGTCTGCATGAACAATCATATTGATAATGTTATAATATTAATTTTTAAAACTTTTAATAATAATATTTTTACAATAACAATGATAACAATAATAAGAAACGTGTAATTTATTAGCGAAACAATACTGTCAATTATCATAATATTATCGGATTACAGCAACATTACCAGATAAATTTATATTTCTAATGCTGAGTTTTATTAATCCGTTTATTAGTAAATAAGATGAAAGTGTTCCATCTACTGGTGAAGAAATACTAATCTAGCAAACTTGTGATCTGTTTGGTATAAGGAAAAGGAACTATGATGTAACGAAGAGTTTAAAAGCTTCGTCAATTAAACAGATAAG
Organism: Hungatella sp. UBA3147; assembly: GCA_002365025.1. Taxonomy (GTDB): domain Bacteria; phylum Bacillota; class Clostridia; order Lachnospirales; family Lachnospiraceae; genus Lacrimispora. The sequence goes on from DEYX01000174.1 coordinate 15,881, forward strand.
AAAGGAACGAAAAATTATGGCAAGAAGAGTAAGCAACATGAATGAATTAGCCGCAGCCTTAGAGCCGATCATGTTAGGTATGGTTGGTGAGATAACTGAAAGAGTCTATAAGACATTGAATCATTTCCTGCAAGAGTATTATAGTAGCTACGATCCAAAATACTACCGCAGACAACTTGATTTTCTACGTTCAGCAGTAAAGGTTGAACCAAAAGTAAAAGATGTCCTATTGGGATACGCCAGAAGAAGCATTTGCAGAATATAAGATGATGAAACGAGCTGATATTTTAGTAATGGCGGTTAAATACAAGAATAAAGTTCCAAAGCATATTTATGAAGCGTTGCTGAAGGTGGAAGTGAAGCCGTATTAGATATATAATGTTAAATAGATAGGGTAGTATCATAGAATCACCACGCTACTACCCTTTTTATTAATTATGTTTTTATAAGCATGAGCTGCTATGAGATGAACATACTGTTATTTCTGTGCTGGAATTATCGTTTGCAGTGTCACGGAGGAAGTAAATTTAAGGAGCATTGGTGAAAGTTGAAGAGACTTATATAACCACTTGGCAAGTGTGATTCAATATTTAATGAGGGCATTTGGTGTATTTGGTTTCGCTTTCAAGAGAGCCTAATTTCATAGCCTTACATTTGCTGCATCTCTGTGCAGAGTAGGTTTTTGTCAAACAGCTTCCATTCTTATTCTTTGTATGTTTTGAATATTTTCCATCAACATAGGTATGTGAGCATTTTTTTCTTGCAAGTGGGCGATCATCAATACGATAAGTATTTCCATAAATATCTACAAATTGTGAGTCATATGTGATTTGCAGAAATTTTGAATTTTCAAGTTGCAGATTACTTGAAAACATAACCATCTGGTTTGATTCTGTAAGATAGACATCATCAGATGGCTGCTCTGCCCATGTCATTGTATGCGGTTTGTCATAGGCAAATACTGTTAAGCTGCTACATGCTACTGCCACAATGGAAAGTAAGATTGCCAAACTGTTTTTCTTTCTTTCTTCTTTCATAATTAAGTTTAACCTTTCTTTTATCTTATTTTTATTATTGCTAAAGGAAGTAATATAATTCATTGGCCCAATTGGATTGAGCGCAGCCATATCAATAATTAAATGTCCATATTTTCTTTTATTATCCCTACTAAGAGATTGAGTTATGGCCTCATCACATGCGAATTCACATGACTCATCTAAATAAGAATCCAGTATATATACTAGTGGATTAAACCAATAGATTCCAATTGCTATTGTACGCAAAAGCTTGACTAAAATATCATATCTTCTAATATGATATAGTTCATGTTTTATAATTAGTTCATATTTAAAAGTATCTTTTAGTCTAGGCATTACAATGATGGGCTTATATATACCAATGGTGAATGGTGAAATATTAATATCTGATAGATAAACTCTTATGTTTCTTTTGATATGTAATTGGTTTCTGTACTTTTCTATGATATTCAATAATTCGGGTGAAAATGTTTCATGGTTTATGCGAAGAATAAATTTTCTGAATCTTAGATGTTTCCATATATGATATGAAAGGGATATAAAGGTGATTCCTATCCATAGATAAGTAACAATCATATCAATTCCATAAGAGCTATTAAAATGAGATTCTTCTGGTGTTATCATTATTATTGGGGCATTTCCTTTAATCAATAATTCAATTTCTTGACAATCGGGAAAATACTGAAATAGCAAAGCGAAAACCACCTTTATATACCCAAACGGAATGAGCATCATGAATAAGGCTATCTTCAGGATCGTATATCGTTGGTATTGACTAAAGAGATTTTTATTATAATAATCTAAAATCATAAAAATAATAAATAAGGTGTTGCTTGATATTATCATTGTAAAAATTATATTCATAAACGTTTACCTAATCCAGATTGTTTAAATAGTCCTTTAATTCATTGGCCTCTTCGGAGCTTATATTTTTATTTCCAGTTAAAGCTATTATTAGTTGCTTTAATGAGCCATTAAACATAGTATCTAGCACTTCTTTTGCCTTCTTTTGCGCAAATTCTTCTTCGGTAAAAGCATACATATATTTTTTCTTATTTTTCACCAGAAATCCTTTCTCTTCCATACGGACTAAATATGTGTGTATAGTCTGCCTTTTGCATTCTTTTCCATTATTATTAAAATATACCCAAAAATCCGCCGCGGATAGCCATTGCTTTTTTTGCCAAAGTAATGTCATAATATCTTGTTCTGTCTGTGATAAAGTATATTTCATTTTCGCACGTCCTTTTTCTTTATTTAGTTAAATATTACTACTTAAATGTAGGAATGTCAATTAGTGAGAGTTGACTTTTGTAAAAATAATATTGACAAATGTTATGATAAATGTTAATTTTAAAATACTACATGTAGTAGAAAATACAGGCAGGGCTTGCAAGAAGAGCAATTGCGATAGCTGGTTTTATGGATAGTTATTCTTTTTAATAGCGAGCCCCTATACAAAGCGATAAGATTATTGTATATTGTTGACTTTTTTATTAGAAGAAGAGTGAGTCCAATGGGTCAAGCCACTTCCAACAAGAACTATTATTTTAAATTCAATCTACAAAGGAGAAAGAGACAATGAAAAAAAGTGTAAAGAAGTTATTAGTTATAGGTATGTCTGTAATGATGTTTACTATTCCTGCCTATGCAAGTACAAATATTGGTGTAGCGAACGATAAGGCCATTGTAACAACAACAGGAAATTATGGCGTGGGATTTGAAGAACCAGGAGTTGGCGGAAAAGGGCGTTCCGTTAATAAACCAACTGAAGTGTGGGATATCTCAAATAAAGGATATGATTTTGGTGGAGAAGCTGGCAACGCAACCCTCTATACAAACTACAAGTTCAAAGGAAAGACATCCTATACAATTACAGTAAATAACAAACATAACAAAACATTAACAGTTAAGTGTATCGGTGCTAAGGGTTCTGTAAAAGTAAAAGGCGGTGAATCGGCTTCGTTTAAAGTTACCGTCAAAGATAAAGAAACAAAGTTTTATATTTCATTTTTAGCTCCATCACACTTTGATGGAACAGTAAAATAAGGAAAGATATCTGTAATTGTGTAATTTAGTTATGATAATTTCAAGGTAGGTATCTTGACCATCTAGCAAAAATCAGAAGTTTGTTTGGATTAAAAGTTTTTGGTCTTTACTTGCTTCTGATTTTTGCAGAATAATCAAAAAAATATATATTCAACTCCAGGAGAGAGGCATAATGTCAAGCACATCTTTAAAAATATTGGCGGCTATATTAATGTTAATAGATCATATAGGGGAATTCATACCTGGTATGCCTATTTATTTACGATGGATTGGGAGAATATCAGCACCAATTTTTTTTTATTGTAGTGCATTGGCAATTCATTATACAAAAGACAGAAAAAAATATCTATTAAGATTATATGTTTCCAGTATTATTATGGGGATTATTAATGTTTTATTAAATAAGATGGATATGCCGATTAGTAATTATCTTTATTACTTAAGTTTTTACATAACGAATAATATATTCAGAGTAATCTTTACAATAGCAATCTTAATTTATATAATTGATAAGATTATAGAAAATAGGGAGCAAGGCTTTCGATTATTAAAATATTATGTGTTATGGCAAGTTATTATTGCAATTTTGATTATCCCAAATGGATTTACCCCATTTTATGAACAGATTCTCCCATCGATTTTTGGTAGTATTTTATATTTGGAAGGTGGGATTATATATGTTATATTAGGTATTGGCATGTATTACTGCTGTTTTGATAAAAAATGCTTTTCTATATTTTTCTTTGTTTTTTGTTTTTTGCATTTTATCATTTTGGCTTCAGGCATTACGACCAGAGTTCTATACCGCATAGACTTTTGGGGATTTCATCATATGTTTGATTTTTTGAAATATATATGCGATTATATCGTTCAAATAGATTTTTCAATTCCTGAAGTTAATTTGGAGTACATATTATCTGACAACTATCAATGGATGATGCTGGCAGCTTTACCCATCCTCTTACTGTATAATGGAAAGAAGGGAAGGGGATATAAATACTTTTTCTATGTATTTTATCCAGCTCATATTATAATTTTATATTTTATTAGATATATTATTTTATGTGTTAACTTGAATTATTGTGTACTAAGATAAGGGGGTAGTATTTTGTGGTGGATACTATGTCTAATATTCAATCTAAATAATTTTCACATGTATATGTGTGATCTTATGTCAAAAAAATAGAACAGGAATCATTCCTAAAATATTTGCTGCCCCCCATACCTTACACCTGCCACCACATACCATATACACGCACAAATCAGGATCAATTTCCCCTTGTTTAGTCTTGCCAACTTTCCATCTAACCATATACAAGCCTTAAATGGCTCGTGAAACGCTTTTAATAACCGCAATTTTGGTGAGGCCGCTGCCCTTACTATTCATATCATATTGAAGGATTACAGAAGAATACATAGCGAAAAGTGATAACAACTTAAATATCGATGATCTGGTGTGGGTATGTGCGTCTCAATACAACTGGGATTCACTTATGTACAAAATATTAATTCAATGGGAAATTATGAGTTTCGGGCAGACGGAATATATTTGAATGGTGTAAAAATTACAAAGTAAATAAGTGATTAAGGGCGAGGTTTAGGCTTCGCTCTTTTTGTGTAAAAATATAAAAAAGAAAGATAGGGATAGGCTATAAATACAGAAACATCGTCAACAATGGAACGAGCATCGTTAGATTTACAGAACTTTTGTGAGTATTTGTTTATAAGGCCAACAAAGGCAAGATAGTTGTTGCATGATCCAAAAAATGGATTTACAGTTAGAATAGGTAATAGATTGTATGCTCATAAGGACAAACGGAATAAATGGTTACTAAATCAAATTATATAACGATAGTTGATTGAAAATACATATTGAATATGGTAAAATTAGGGACGAATGTTCTGACATAAATTCTTTCCCCCGATTTTACGCAGGAAGGAGGACATATTGGGTAAATCACTTAAAGGGAAAGAACTTAGTAAAGGCATTTTTCAAATATGCTCTTTATCAGGTCAGGTTCGTTAAAAGGTTTGGTAAAAGACAGACCATTTACGGCAAAGCATATACTGAAATATCCCGAAAGCTATGACAATGGATTTATATTGCCATGTGACAGAGGACACTCTATTTACAGAAATGGAAAAAATGGAACAGAAGCGTGCATAAATACAAAATGGTGTAAAAATGGTGTAGTAGGGCAAATTCAATATAGATAGAAGCGCTGTAAAGCGCATAGAATAAGGAGAAAATGACAATATGGAACAGTATAAGCAGGAATTTATTGAATTCATGGTAGACAGCAATGTCCTTAAATTTGGCGACTTCACATTGAAAAGCGGAAGAAAATCCCCGTTTTTTATGAATGCAGGTTCCTATGTGACAGGAGCACAGCTTAAAAAGCTGGGTGAATACTATGCAAAGGCCATCCACGATAATTTTGGTGATGATTTTGATGTTCTATTCGGGCCGGCTTATAAGGGAATCCCCTTAAGCGTTACCACTGCCATCGCTTTTCACGAGCTGTATGGAAAGGAAATTAAGTACTGCTCAAACAGAAAAGAAGAGAAGGACCATGGCGGTGATGCCGGGATCCTCCTCGGAAGCCCCATAAAGGATGGAGACCGGGTAGTGATCATTGAGGATGTGACTACTTCCGGAAAATCCATTGAAGAGACCTTCCCCATTATCAAGGCTCAGGGAAATGTGGAGATTTTAGGCCTTATGGTTTCCTTAAACCGTATGGAAAAGGGAAAAGGGGACAAGGGAGCTTTGGATGAAATCCATGAAAAGTATGGATTTAAGGCTGCCGCCATCGTTTCCATGGCAGAAGTTATTGAATATCTGCATAACAGGGAGTATAATGGAAAAGTTATTATTAATGATGGTATAAAAGAAGCCATTGACGCTTATTACGAAGTCTATGGTATAAAATAATCCCTTTCAGGGGTACTTTTATGCCCATAGAACGTGGGCGGGAGAGAGGAAACACCCTGCGGGTATACCTTAATGCCCAGAGAGCGTGGGCGAGAGAGAGGAAAGGAGACTTGGTATGGAAAGAGTTTATAAAACGATGAGAAATATTGGAGCTTTAAGCATTGGTGTTGGAATTGTAATGACAGTTATCGGAATTGCCGCCGGAACCATATCAATTATAAACGGAGCGTTCTTGTTGAAGAGAAAATCTGAAATTACATTTTAACTGTTATGATAGGAGAGGATGCTGTTTGAAAGGTGTGGCTTAAAGCAGCCTCCCTCTTTTTTGCGCGAATAATGAGCGGAATGAATATGCTTGCATATTCATTAGGCGAATACTGCGGCAGCTAAGGAAAACTTGTTTTCCTTAGCGCCGCATATAGATGGAGCTGTTATGATTAGAAATGCGACAAAACGGCAGAAGATGGGTTGGGTAATCTTTATAATTTACCTGATCTTTTTGGCATACTTTTTATTTTTTTCCGATTATTTCGGCAGGGGGAGTCATGCTCAGCAGGAATATGCATATAACTTAACCCCGTTTAAAGAAATACGGCGCTTTATTATTTACCGCCATGTGGTCGGAATGAAGTCCTTTCTGCTGAACATTGTGGGAAACATCGTGGGCTTTATGCCCTGTGGTTTCTTTCTTCCGATCATCAGCCGCAGGAGCCGCTGCTGGTTTAATACGACGTTGTTAAGCTTTCTGTTCAGCTTATGCATTGAAACCATCCAGCTTATATTTAAGGTGGGATGCTTTGATGTAGATGACATGATACTGAATACGCTGGGGGGTATCCTGGGATACATCCTTTACAAAATCGTACAGTATACAAGAGTAAGATTAAGGAGGAAAAAGCGTGCAAAAGCAGAAAAAAGTGTCCTATATTAGGAAATCCTTTGCAAAGAGAAGCTTTCTATGCCTGGGACTTGCGGTTGGGGCACTTGTACTTGGAATTATTGGAATCATCAGTTCTGTAATGGCGGAAGGGCAGGCACAGCTTAATGTGGCGGCTGTTTGCTTCTGCAGCTTGTTGATTTCATTTTTTTCAATGGTTTATGGTGTTTTTTCTTTCTTTGAAAGGGAAAAAAAATACATACTGTCTAAAGTAGGAATGGGGATCAGTCTGATCCTTATCATTCTTTGGACAGTTCTCATCATTATAGGAATAAAGGGGTAAGGATTATGGATTATCAAATGATGTTTCAGCAGGAAAATGAGAATATTAAGGAGCGCTTTGAACTGTCTATGGAGCGGATCAGTCAGATGGCATCGGAACAGACCGTGCCGGAACCGTATCGTGATTATTTTATCAGGTCAGCATCCTTTATCGCCATGATGGGGGAGTACCTCCGGTTCATTGAGTCCGGAGACCAGAAAGCAGCTCCGTTGGAGATTTTAAGAGAATGGAACCAGAAGCTATATCAGGATATTTTACCTGGCCATTATGAGGAAAGCTATGCAAATCCGGTGTATGCAGTATCAAAGCTGGGAGAGGGCTATGGCCAGCTTCTTTCGTATCTGTATAAAGAAATCCGGGGAGACATTGTATTTGTTCACGAGTGGAGGCTTACGGATCTAACCATATTAAATGAAACGCTTATTGAAATTTACAATATATTTGAAGAGGAAATCCCTGAGATTTCCCGGATTAAAGAAGTGATCTACTGGTTTGTCAGTGATTATACGGATCATACGGTTACTTTCCGGGTCAGAGAAGGGCTTGACCCAACGCTTTCCTTTGCAACGGATATCATCCGGGATAATGATTTAAATGATCTCCGGTATTTGTATTACTTTGGCGAGTATATTTCCGATTCAGAATTAAAAACCGCTGAGTTTTTAAATTCCCTGCCAGAGGAAACGGTACGCCTTATGGCGGATACCTACACAGAAGGGTACCGCAAAGGCTTTGAGGTAATGGGAAGGGATTTAAAGAAAAAGGGAGCGGTGCAGATTCGCTATGAACTGGGCTTTGAACGTATGGTGAAGTATGCCATGGAGAATTTTGAAAAGCTTGGCCTTCAAGTGATCCTTTGCCGTGCGGCTGTCTGGACAGTCAATACCAATGCCGGCCGGAAGAACGGTTACTACAGCACATCTCCCAACAGGCAGTATGTTTACGATCATAGGTACGACGATGCGCTATATCTGAATAAAGCGTTTAAAGACCGGAAAGCGGCTGTTTTGAAGGTGGCTTATGAAACCTACAAAGAGCAGGCAGCAGCATTTGCCGGCCCCGCAGTAATGGAAACCTTTGGAAAAGAAGGCTTTGAACCGGTAAATAAGCCGGAAGCTAACCGTCTGGATGCCAGACAGGAAAAGCTTTCAGCGGAAATGTCTAATGAGACCTCAAGAATTCTCAATCAATACGTACCAGGAGATGAAATCAGCTTTACGATTATAGCTTTCCCGGTACCGGAAATCGGAGAAGACTTTGAGAAGATCTTTGAAGAGACCATTGCCATCAACACCCTTGATTATGAGAAATATAAGGCGATCCAGCAGGCAGTTATCGATGTTCTCGATGAGGCTGATTACGTGGAGGTAACAGGAAAAGGAAACAACAAAACCCACTTGAAAATAGCCCTTCACCCGTTAAAAGACAGGGATAAGGAAACAAAATTTGAAAACTGTGTGGCTGATGTGAACATTCCCCTTGGAGAGGTGTTTACGTCCCCAAGACTTACAGGAACGGAAGGAACTTTGGCAGTCAGTACGGTATATATTACGGATTTCCAGTTTAAAGACCTAGTCATGACCTTTGAAAATGGTATGATAAAGGACTATTCCTGCAGCAATTTTGAGGATCAGGAGGAAGGAAAAGCACTTGTAAAGCAGGTGATCTTAAAGAACCACGATACCCTTCCCATGGGAGAATTTGCAATAGGAACCAATACAACGGCCTATGCCATGGCCCGTAAGTTTGGAATTCTCGATAAACTGCCTATCCTCATTGTGGAAAAGATGGGCCCCCACTTTGCAGTTGGTGACACTTGTTACAGCTGGGCGGAGGACAGTCCTGTTTACAACCCCAATGGGAAGGAGATCATCGCCAGAGATAATGAGGTTTCCATTCTCAGGAAAGAAGATGTATCAAAGGCCTATTTCAGCTGCCATACGGATATTACCATACCTTATGCGGAACTGGATAGGATCGAGGCTGTCACGGCTTCCGGAAAAAGGCTTTTAATTATTGATGACGGCAGATTCGTATTAAAGGGCACTGAGGAATTAAATATTCCATTGGCAGGTCTCTAATTGTTTAAAATAACTAAAAATATACAAATATTTAACAAATATTATTAAAAAGCTTATAAAATAAAAGAACATGCCGATAAGATATACAAAGGTTTAAGGTTGAAAGAAAAATTTCTTTCAACCTTGAGTTTATGAATCGGCGGAATATAAAATCTTATCGCCTCGATTCATTCGTATACAAAAAATAGGATAGATAAAATGAATGGAGGACAAAGGTGAAGAATTTAAAGATTGGTAAAAGAATTGGACTTGCTTTTGGAGCTATCCTCGTGCTGTTCTTATTAGTTTCCACAATCTCCGTGATAGGCTTAAGGCAAAATAACGGTAAGTTTGTAGATTTTTTTAAAAACGGACACCAGATCGATGTGCAGACACTTGAGATGAGAGGTGATATTCAGTCCGCGGCTAAAAATGTAGGATATGCAACCATGAGCCTTGATTTAAAGACTACAGGGGAATATATTGATGCTGCGGAGGCGGATCTGGAAACGTTCCGTGACAAGATTCAATTTTTGAGGGAAAATTATCAGGGAGACCAGTCCCTGGTGGACGGCATCGAAAATACCTTAAATGAGGCTCAGCCTTTCAAGGATCAGGTGTTTGGTCTTGCAAGGGAAAATAAAACCAGACAGGCAGCGGATATATTCTTTGAATCGTTAAACCCTTATTTCATAAAGATTCAGGAGGATCTGGTAAAGATCAGTGACATCACCGAGGAGAACGCCGATGGCAATTATAATACCGCCCAGCAAATGGCGGGAGTCACTCAGATTGTAGTGGTCGCTTTACAGTTCATTGCTGTATTAGCTACTTTGGGCTTTTCGATTTTTACAACTAGAAGCATTGTTTCGCCGGTCAAAGAGATCGAGAAGGCGGCATCGGAAATGTCAAAGGGAAGCCTTCATATCCAGTTAAATTACAGGTCAAAGGATGAACTTGGTGTTCTGGCCGACAGCATGCGGACCACCATTTCCAATATAGGAAACATGATTGACGATATCAGCAGCTTGCTCACATCATTGGCAATCGGTGATTTCCGGGTCAGCTCCAAGCACCAGGAACAATATGTCCAGGATTATGAGCCTATTCTTATGGCAATGCACGGAATCAGGAATAATTTAAGCGAAGCCCTTTTCCGCATTAACCAATCGGCGGATCTGGTAGCCAATGGTTCGGAGCAGGTATCCTCCGGCGCCCAGGCATTGTCCCAGGGATCAACGGAACAGGCTTCTTCCATTCAGGAGCTTGCGGCTGCCATAAGCGATATATCAAATCAGATAAATGTCAACGCCCAAAATGCAAAAGAGGCCCGTTCTACATCAGAGGAATCAACCAGGAATGTGGAGAAGAGCAGTGAGAAAATGTCGGAAATGAACCAGGCAATGATGGAGATCAGTGATAAGTCCAATGAAATCGGAAAAATTATAAAGACCATTGAGGATATCGCATTCCAGACCAATATCCTGGCATTGAATGCAGCCGTTGAAGCCGCCCGTGCCGGCGAAGCCGGAAAAGGCTTTGCAGTTGTGGCGGATGAAGTACGTAACCTGGCAAGCAAATCCGGAGAAGCAGCAAAGAACACCACGCTTCTCATTGGAGAAAGCATGCAGGCCGTGGAAAACGGAACCAAGATTACTGCTGAGACAGCGAAGGCTATGCAGGCAGTCGTGGAAGGAAGCAGGCGCATTAACACAATAATTGGAGAGATTGCATTGGCCTCTGACAAGCAGGCGGTGGCAGTTGATCAGGTGGCACAGGGAATTGACCAGATTTCCTGCGTGGTTCAGACAAACTCCGCCACAGCGGAGCAAAGTGCTGCGGCAAGTGAAGAACTGTCAGGCCAGGCCCAGATAATGAAGGGACTTGTTGAGGGCTTTGACCTTTATGAGGGTGAGGAGGAAAAGGTATCCTCAAAACCCAGAGATTCCCGGCCAGAAAAGCCGGTTTATGGGGAAGCTCATGAGGACCCGGTTCTTAACATTGATCCGGTTTATTTTGAAGAACCCTCATTTGGAGGCGGAAAGTATTAAATATACATAGTCAGGCGGGAGGCCGGAGAGATTAAGATATCTTTCCGGTTCTCCCGCCCTTCTTGTACTTCCCATGAGCGATGGCAAAATTTTTAGAAAACCATTGACGAAGCAGAAAAAAACTTGTATTATAATTAATAAGTAAAGATAAAATAATTAACTGTAATTATTAATTTATCTAATAAACTGTATTACTGTAAATAATGAATCCTCACATTAAACAAAATAAAGGAGAATTTACTATGGCAAAAGTATCGATTGTTATGGGAAGTGATTCTGATATGCCTGTTATGGCTCAGGCTGCAGATGTTTTGAAAAAATTGGGAGTGGAGTTTGAGATGACAGTGATCTCCGCCCACAGGGAACCGGATATATTTTTCGAATATGCAAAAACGGCAGAAGCAAGAGGCGTAAAGGTCATAATTGCCGGTGCAGGCAAGGCTGCTCATCTACCGGGAATGTGTGCTGCTCTGTTCCCAATGCCGGTAATCGGCATTCCCATGAAGACTTCGGACCTTGGCGGAGTGGATTCTCTTTATTCTATCGTCCAGATGCCTTCAGGAGTTCCGGTTGCCACCGTTGCGATTGGCGGAGGGACCAATGCTGGAATTCTTGCAGCTAAAATTTTAGCGGTCAGTGACGAGGCGCTTTTAGGAGGGGTTAAAGAATACTCGGAAAACTTGAAAAACGAGGTAGCAGAAAAAGCAGAGAAATTAGATCAGATCGGTTATCAGGAATATTTATCCCAGATGAAGAAGTGAGAAAATCGGAGGCGAGGAGAAAAATGGATTATAAGAATGCAGGAGTGGACATTGAAGCCGGATATAAATCGGTTGAATTAATGAAAAAGCATGTGCAGGAAACCATGAGACCTGAGGTTCTTGGAGGGCTCGGGGGATTTTCCGGGGCATTTTCCATGTCAGCCTTTAAAAACATGGAGAAACCGACTCTGGTATCAGGAACCGACGGGGTAGGCACAAAGCTGAAGCTTGCATTTTTAATGGACAGGCACGATACCGTTGGAATCGACTGTGTGGCCATGTGTGTCAATGATATCGCCTGTGCAGGCGGGGGGCCTTT
>DEYX01000174.1:28614-34457 GCA_002365025.1 Hungatella sp. UBA3147
AATATCGCCTGTGCAGGCGGGGAGCCTTTGTTCTTTCTGGATTATATTGCCTGCGGCAGGAATTACCCGGAAAAAATCGCAGAGATCGTCAGCGGAGTTGCAAACGGCTGTAAGCAGGCCAATGCTGCTTTGATCGGTGGTGAGACCGCGGAGATGCCCGGGTTTTATCCTGAGGATGAATACGATCTGGCCGGTTTCGCAGTAGGTGTGGTGGATGAGAAGGATCTTATTACCGGTGCCGATGTCAAAGAGGGGGATGTGCTCATAGGAATCACCTCTTCCGGCATTCACAGCAATGGCTTTTCTCTGGTGCGCAAGGTGTTTGACATGACAAAAGAAAGCTTGGATACCTATTATGAAGAGCTGGGAAAAACCCTTGGCGAAGTGCTGATCACTCCTACCAAAATTTATGTTAATGCATTAAAAAGTGTAAAAAACAGCGGAGCAGTGATCAAAGCCTGCAGCCACATCACCGGAGGCGGTTTTTATGAAAACATTCCCCGTATGCTTCCTGAGGGTATCCGGGCGGTTGTTGAAAAGAACAGCTATCAGGTGCCTGCCATCTTTGGTCTGCTGGCGGATAAAGGCGGTATTGAGGAAGAGATCATGTACAATACCTATAATATGGGAATCGGAATGATTCTTGCAGTGAGTCCGGCGGATGTGGATGCGGCTATGGAAGCAATCCGCGGAGCTGGGGAGGTTCCCTATGTGATCGGCCATACGGAAAGAGGAGAGAAGGGTGTGACCTTATGCTGAAAATCGGGATATTGGTTTCCGGCGGGGGAACCAACCTTCAGGCAGTCTTAGATGCGATAGATAGCGGAAGGATCACCAATTCAGAGGTAACAGTGGTCATCAGCAATAACCAGAACGCATATGCCCTGGAAAGGGCCAGAAAACATGGAATTGAGGCTCTCTGCATATCGCCTGTGGATTTTCAGGAGAGGGAAGACTTTTATGAAGCGCTCCTTTCAAAGATTGACCAGTACTGCCTTGATCTGATCGTTCTGGCCGGATATCTGGTTGCGATTCCGGTATCCATGATACAAAAGTACAGGAACCGTATCATCAACGTTCATCCATCCCTTATTCCGTCTTTTTGCGGAAAGGGATATTATGGGCTAAAGGTTCATGAAGCTGCCCTGGCCCGTGGGGTGAAGGTTACGGGAGCCACGGTCCACTATGTAGATGAGGGAATGGATACGGGGCCGATCCTTTTACAGAAGGCGGTTGAGGTCCGGGAAGGAGATACACCGGAGACTTTGCAGCGGCGTGTCATGGAAGAGGCAGAGTGGCTGATCCTTCCCCAGTCCATACAGATGATTGCAAACGGACAGGAGGAATCGTAATGAAGGTTTTGATCATAGGCGGAGGCGGGCGTGAGCATGCCATTGCATGGAAAATCTCCAGAAGCCCTAAGGTTGATAAAATATATTGCGCCCCTGGAAACGCAGGAATTGCAGAGATTGCAGAATGCGTAGATATGGGGGTAATGGATTTTGACAGGCAGGTAGCATTTGCCAGGGAAAAGGAAATCGATCTGACCATCATAGGACCGGATGATCCTTTGGTTGCCGGGGCTGTGGATGCGTTTGAGGCAGCCGGACTAAGGGTGTTCGGCCCGCAAAAACGTGCGGCTTTGCTGGAAGGTTCCAAGTCATTTTCCAAAGACTTAATGAAAAAGTATGGAATTCCCACAGCGGCATATGAAGTCTTTGATTCTCTGGAAGAGGCATTAAGTTATGTGAAAACAGCCCCAATGCCCATTGTGTTAAAGGCTGACGGCCTGGCTTTGGGAAAGGGAGTCCTGATTTGCAGCACAAGGGAAGAGGCGGAATCCGGGGTAAAGGATTTAATGCTTGATAAGCGGTTTGGCTCCGCAGGAGACCGGATCGTGGTGGAAGAGTTTATGACGGGCCGGGAGGTATCGGTGCTCACCTTTGTGGATGGAAAGACTGTTAAAATTATGACATCCGCCCAGGATCATAAGCGGGCAAAAGACGGAGACCAGGGTCTCAATACAGGGGGAATGGGAACTTTTTCTCCAAGCCCGTTTTATACGGAAGAAGTGGATAAGTTCTGCAGGCAATATATATATCAGGCAACCGTGGATGCCATGAACGCAGAGGGCCGGGAATTTAAGGGTATTATATTCTTCGGACTGATGCTGACGGAAAAAGGCCCCAGAGTATTGGAATACAATGCCAGGTTTGGTGACCCAGAGACACAAGTGGTGCTTCCTCGGATGAAGAATGACATCGTGGAGGTTTTTGAGGCTTGTATTGACGGAACTCTGGATCAGATTGACCTGCAGTTTGAAGATAATGCGGCGGTCTGCGTGGTATTGGCATCAGAAGGCTATCCGGAGATGTATGAAAAGGGATATCCCATTGCCGGGTTGGAAGCATTTAAGGGACAGGAGAAATACTTTGCCTTTCATGCAGGAAGCAAGTTTAACGGCAGCGGTACAGTGGTGACCAACGGCGGAAGAGTGCTGGGAGTGACGGCAATCGGAGCGGATTTAAGAGAAGCCAGAGAACATGCTTATCAGGCGGCGGAATGGGTATCTTTTGAGAATAAGTATATGAGACGGGATATTGGTAAGTGTATTGATCAGACTTAAAAGAGAAGTGGGAAATTAAGAGTCTCTGGGCGGGAACACCGCTGCTGCATAACCGGACGATTCTCATCTTTTGGAAAAAGCACAAGACGGCTAATTTAAGCCATCTTGTGCTTTTTTGTCGCTTCATTGTCATTTAATTGGCAGAAGTTCAATGTAACCTCTTGTGCCGACAGGCTCAAGCTGGATGCGAGGGTTTAATGAATCCCACTGTGCGCCAATGACAGCTGGATCGTATTTGCTGATTGCTGACTGCACATCTTCAATGGCCTTACAGTAATCCTCCTCAGCAAAGGGCTCTCCTTTAAACATCAGATATTTTGCGGCAGGAAGCACAATAACATCAAATCCATCGGGAACAACTCCATCATAAGTCACAGGCACTTCAACCCCCTGCACATACTCCGAGGTGCCGGGAGCAATTAATTTTGCTGGCAGCCACAGACAAACCGGCTCACCGCTAATGGATTTGATACTTTGCAAAAGTCCCCACACATCACAGCCAACCTCCTCACAATAAGCAAAATAGTCGGCAGCCTTTATCCCTCTTTTGATAAGTACCTTTCGTTCCGGCTTTTCGATAACCTGCACAAATACACTTTTTACAGTTTCCATCTGTTTCTCCTTTCTGAGTGCTCGGTATTTGACTCCATAAGGCGTGAAAAGATAGAGCGGAACGGGGCTTTTCGCATACTCCCTGGGATTGCATCCAAATTCACGGAAGAACGCCCGCTGATAGCCGTCCACACTGCCAAATCCAAGCTCCAAAGCAGTATCTATAATTTTACAGGATTCATCCCGCAGCTTGATTGCTGACTTGGAGAGCCGCAGGCGTCGGATATAATCGGCCGGCGTCATGTTGGTATGCTGCAAGAACAGACGATAGGAGTACCACGGCGAATAATAGGAAACGCTTGATAGAGCAGTCAGTGTGATAGTTTCTGATAAGTGTTCCGCAATATAATCCTGCATCCTTTGGACAGCCTCGATTTTTTCTTCCATTTTTTCACCACCTTATGCTTCTTATCTTACATTGACAGTGAGAGGAACTTCTCGACTATTTTTGCTAATCCGGTATAAGTTTACCACGTAACCATGCCGGAAAAACCGGCTTATTTTCCCCATGTTGCCGGACGGGTCAAATTTATAGGGATTTTTGTATTCGAATTTCCGATTGCGGAATTAATCTGCATTTGTGTTAAAAAAATGCTATTACTTAAATCCGTATTTTTTATGTTGGTGTCCCGGAGGTCAGCACCTAAAAGGTTAGTCTTCCATAAGCTGCATCCAGATAAGTTTGCAGCAATCATTAATGACATACTGAAATTCTTTCTGTCAAGATTTGCTTTCTTAAAATTTTTCCCCAAATAGTTTAAACCGTAAAATTGATTTGATGTATCATTTGATAAAGTATCAGTGATTATCTGTTTCAATACGTTGTTTACGTTTAATCTGTATTCTGAGAGATCCGGCATTGCAATATGATCCATGGGCTGCTGTACCATTTGTTCACTTTCGGAGATAAGCAAATCAATCGTTGATTTTAATCGTTCATCTGATGTCAAATAAAATGCCTCAACCAGGTACCATAGCATCTGATGCAACTGATATATAATCATAAATATCTGAAAGAGTTTAACTTTCTGTTCAGAATTTGATTTCCATGTTCCATCTGGTAAATATAGCTGAGTCGTTCTTTGCCCCGCTCCGAAACAGTCATAGGCCAGACAACCTTTATAATTTTTGTCCGCCAGTCTGGAGTGGATTTTACAGCAAAAAGCTGAATCAAGATGTTTGCATGGTGTCCCAGCCTCTTTATTGGCAGGAAAACCATCAGTTTTTGTGCAGTACAAAGCAACACAGCATAAGCCGCTGCATTTTTTACAATCAATTTTTAACTTACTTATCAAATCGTCATATTTACCATCTGCTTTATCTCTTATCACAAGATCACCGCCTTAGTTTATTGATTGAATTCCTGTTATGAATGAGTAAACAATTTTTTCTTATAGATATCTTACCATATATTGAAGAAAATTTTAACCAGCTTTCACAGGCATGGACTGTATGATTGCCAGAATGTAATAAAATAGCCGGCAAGTGCCAAAGCACCTGCCAGCTTCTTTTATAAAGTTCCGTTTTGGATACGGTCTCTAAGGTTTAAAATTTTATCCCGGATAAGGGTTATTGTTTCTAAAAATGCGGTATCATCCATGCCGCTGGGATCGTTAAGTCCCCAATCTTCCCGGTATTTACAGGGCAGGAACGGGCAATTTACATTACAGCCCATTGTAATAACAATATCTACCTGAGGAATTTCAGATAGGAGCTTGCTATGCTGGGTTTGCTCCATATCAATTCCATAAAGCCGATTCATAAGCCGTACTGCGTCCTGGTTAATTTGCGGTTTGGTCTCTGTCCCGGCAGAATAGCTTTCAAAAGTATCTGAGGCAAGGTGCTTGCCAAGAGCTTCAGCTATCTGACTGCGGCAAGAGTTATGGATGCATACAAACGCTACTTTGGGTTTATTCATATATAAACTACCCCCTGGTTTTATTTATTACAACGTTTCCTCCAGTTTCCAAATATTTCTGTCCGTCCGAAATGGCAGACATGATAAGGCACCTAAAAATCCGATCACAAAAAATAACATTGCCGCGCCGGAGCCTTTCTCTGTTCCAAACAGTAGGGTCCACAGACTGCCTGCCGGCTGCCCTGCCATAAATGGTTCAAACACCCGGTCTACCAAAATGCCGCCGCACAGATATCCCAGGGGAATGGTGAAAAACTGTAAGGTATTCCTTGCTGAATAGACGCGGCCCTGCATTTCAATAGGGATTCTTGTACGGAAAAGAACATCCATGTTGGCGTTCATAACAGGAATAAAGATCCAGCCAAGGATTGCGCCAAAACACCATACAGGAGTACTTCTGCCAAAAGCAAGGATAAAGTTCTCAGTACTCATGGAAAAAAGCAGGCAATTACAAATCACGCGAACCCGGCTTTTTGGCGGAGGCAGCATAGAAACCAAAATGCTTCCAACCATTGTTGCAGTACCAGTAACAGTATTGATCATGCCAAGGGCCAGTTCTCCGCCACCGGCACGTGACAGTACCATAGCGGGCAGGGCGGCATTGAAGATGGAGGCAGTAAAATTGATCACAGCCAAAAACAGAATCAGATCCAGAATTCCCCGGTTATCTTTAAGATACCGCAAGCC
>DEYX01000001.1 GCA_002365025.1 Hungatella sp. UBA3147
ATTCAAAAAGCAGGACTCCGTTTAGTACGATATCACTGAAATCCAAAGGAGCCATTGCTGTCTGGGAGGCCTGGACGGCTCCAGTATCGGAGCGGGCCAAAAAGAGCAGTTCTTCCACAAGCTGTTTCATGCGTTCTGCCTCTTCCTTTGTGTTGTTCAGCCATTTCTGCTGATCCATGATGGTGCATTCCTTATGAAGGGAAAGAATCTGTAAATTGGCCAGGATTACAGTAAGGGGTGTCTTTAGTTCATGGGATGCATCGGCAATGAACTGGTTTTGCATCCGCCATGCAGTTTCCACGGGCCTTAACGCCAGACGGGAAAGGAAAATACTCAGGATCAAAAAAAGAAAAACCGCCGCAAGAAAGACCAGCAGACAATTGATCAGGAGGGCTTTTAAATTATTACGTTCATATCTTTGGTCTGCAAATACTATTTTCGTACCCTCTGCGGAGGAAACTTTAAGGTAACGAAGGGAATAATCCTTAAGTTCCCCCTGGGAAGAGTCATTCGCTTTCGCCAGCTCCACCAGGGTGGAAGCCAGCTCCCTGGTAACCGTTAAATTGTTTTCCCTTATATTTTCTATGGAGTTGAGGTTGTTTAAATTAACCACGAGAACAGGGACAAGAGGCGGCAGATTCCTTTGAGGTCTGCGGGTGATTTCCACCTTATCCGGCAGACGGTCCGGCAGGTTTCGGTCGGCGGCCTGGTAAAGAGCCATGACGGTCTGCCGCTCAATGCGTTTAAAATTGGCGTAGTAAAAGATACCAAGAACTGCGGAAAGAATGGTTATTACAAAAATCATATTAACCAAAACAAACCGTCTTCTTAATTTTTTTATCATGTTGTTTCCTCCAGGCGGTATCCGACCTTGCGAAGGGTGCTGATTTCCACCCTTGAACCCACAAAATTCAGCTTTTTGCGTAAAAAGGAAATATAAGCCTCAACATTATTGTCCTCTGCGTCGGAATCGCTGCCCCATACCCTTGAGATGAGAGTTTCCTTTGAAACGATCCTACCGGAATTGCTCATAAGGATCTTTAACACTTCAAATTCCTTATATCCAAGATGAATGGATTTGGTGCCGCAGCATAAATCATTGGCAGAGAGAGAAAGTGTCAGGTCTCCGAATTTCATTTCTTCTACGATTACTTCTCCCTGACGGCGGGAGAGAGCCCTGATGCGGGCTAACAGCTCTTCCGGAATAAAGGGCTTTGTCATATAGTCATCAGCTCCTCTGTCAAGTCCGGTTACCTTATCCTGAATGTCATCCCGTGCGGTCAGCATGAGAACAGGAGTCTGGATGCGGGCCTCTCTCAGCTTTTTCACCACTTGAAAACCATTTTCTCCCGGCAGCATGACATCTAAAACAATGACGTCATATTCCCCGGAAAGACCGCAGGACAAACCGTCAGTACCATTATACACAATATCAGCCTGGTAATGTTGTTCCTTCATAATCTGTCCCAAAGCATCGGCCAGCCTTACTTCGTCTTCTACAATCAATACCTTCATGATTCGATTCTCCTATATTTATTATTATGAACCTGTTGACATCTATTATAAGCTGAGACTGCCTGTTAGGCAATCTTACATTTTTGTGCGTACGAATTTGCTCGCATATTCATTGGGGGATTGCCGCAGCAGTTAAGAAATTTTTTCCTTAGTTAAGCTTAATCATAATGGATTAAGCTTAAAATAAGCTGAAATAACATACCCAGGGTCTGCTATGGTATAAAGAATACAAGGAACTTTTCATCAGAAATACCAAGTTTCAGGTTAATTTCAGCTTACTGTCACAAAACAGACATAAGCACCTGTTAAAATAAGCTTCAGATTTGAATGATGAGAGGAGAAACTGGATGAACGGACGTAAAATAGCGGCTTCCCTGGCTTTTGTAATGGCCGCGACGGCAGTCAGCCCTATGATAACTGAGGCATCAAGTAGTTTTGATTTAAGGAAAAAGGTGGTCGGAGTTTCGGGAATCATGAACACCGGGAATCTGAATCTGTCGGTGACGCGGGGAGAATTTGCCAGCATGCTGGTAAATGCCTCATCCTATCGAAGCACGGCCGGTAAGACCAGTAACACTTCCGTATTTGCCGATGTTCCAAGAAACCATGAATATGCAGCCCAAATCAGGATTGCAGCGGAACAGGGGTGGATGAACGGATATTTAGGAGGGAATTTTAAACCAGACGATTCCATAACACTTCAGGAAGGGGTAAAAGGAGTTTTAGGACTTTTGGGCTATGCAAATTCTGACTTTACCGGTGACCAGACCGGTTCCAGGCTTTCCAAATATCATTTTCTGGAATTGGATGAAAATCTGAATAAAGAGGCTTTGGAAGTCTTAAATAAAGAAGACTGCATCAACCTGTTTTATAATCTGTTAAAAACAGATACGAAATCTGGAACCATGTTTGGAAAAAGCTTGAACTGCGAATTGACCAGTGATGGGGAGATCGATCCGTTTTCAATGGTCGACAACAGCATCAAGGGACCGAAGAACGCAAAAAGCAGCAGCAGGCTCAAATCAATTCTGCCATTTAAGCTTAGCGATGCCAATGTTTATCTTGACGGAGAGCCTGTTAATAATTCCAGCAATGCAATTGATGTTTCCTTGGAAAGCGAAGACGGAGTTCTGGTATATTATCATACCATTTCTAAAACCGTATGGCTTTATACCATTGGAAATGAAAATGAAAACGGACGCTCCGCCGTATTTGGGGAAATCACAAACGTTGTTTATGATTCTGCGGATTTAATGACACCGGGAGCAATCATACTGGATGATGGCAACACCTACGAGCTTACCAGCACTGAGATGAAGTTTGCATTTTCTTCCTATGGAGACCTTCGGGTAGGTGATACCGTGAATCTGGTCTATACCCTGTCTGTGGATCAGGAAGGAAATGAAACCCGGACTGTCATTGATTATATAGAATAGAAGATTAACAGGAGAAGCCGGAATGAAAAAAGTCATTCAGAAAGTATTTTCAAAAGAAAAAAGAAAAGGCCGGATAAAGGGGAAAAAGGTTTTAATTTTTCTCATCATAATTCTTGCGGTGCTGGCAGGAGTGGTGGCGGCGGTTAGCTATAAAAAGTCAAAGGAAGCGTCCGCCGAAGCAAAGAGCATAAGAACTGCAACGGTTACGAAACAGGACATTGTATCTGAGCTATCCTCCTCTGGAACCATCTCTCCTCAGAATACCTATGACATAACCTCTTTGGTAGAAGGAGAAGTCATTGCAGCAGATTTTGAAGAGGGAGACGAGGTAGAAAAGGGACAAATCCTCTACCAGATCGATACGTCATCCATGGAATCGGAGATGACATCGGTGAATAACTCCCTGTCAAGAGCCCAGGAAAATTATCAAACTGCGCTGGATGATTATAATTCTGCTTTAGGCGATTACAGCGGAAATACCTATAAATCCACAGAGAGCGGGTACATAAAATCGCTTTCCATTAAGGAAGGGGATAAAGTAGGGAACAATACGGAAATTGCCTCTGTTTATGATGATAAAACCATGAAAATCAAGCTTCCGTTCCTTTCCGGAGAAGCAGCCCAGATCGCGGCCGGACAGACAGCGGTCCTGACCCTTACAGATACAGGAGAGCAGATCCAAGGTGCAGTCACTTCTGTCAGCAATATGGAAGTAACATTAACCGGAGGGCGTATCATTCGTTATGTCAACATTGAAGTTACAAATCCAGGCGGTCTTACCACGGATACCCCGGCTACGGCAGCGATAGGCGATTATGTGTGCAGTGTGGAAGCAACATTTGAGCCCAAGCTTGAATCGACCATGAAAGCGGACTTATCCTCCAACGTGGAGGTAGGAACCCTGCTGGTGCATGAAGGTGATTATGTAACAAAGGGCACTCCTATTTTTACAATGGAAAGCAAGTCTGCGGATAAGCTTCTGCGTACTTATAAAGATACGATGGAAAAGGCCCAGGAAACACTGGAGGGAGCAAAAAGCAAGCTGGAGAGTACCGAGAATACATATGATAACTACACCATTACCGCTCCCATATCCGGAAAGGTCATTACAAAAACTGTGAAAGCAGGAGATAAGATCACCAAAAGTTCCAGCGGAAGCACAACCCTGGCAGTCATATATGATATGTCCGGCTATACGTTTAAAATGTCTGTGGATGAATTAGATGTCAAGTCCGTGAAAGTAGGCCAGGAGGTGAATATAACTGCTGACGCCGTAACTGGTAAAACCTTTTCCGGCACTGTTACCAATGTAAGCCTGGAAAGCTCTACTTCCAACGGAGTTACCAATTATCCGGTTACTGTTACGTTAAATGACGGCATGGATGAGCTTCTCCCCGGCATGAATGTAGACGGAGTGATCATTCTGGACAAAGCGACCGATGTCCTGGCCGTACCGGCTGATGCATTGATGCGGGGAAATCGTGTTTATATAAAGGATGATACGGTGAAGGAGGCCCAGGGGAACATACCCGCAGGATTTAGGGCTGTAGAGGTTACCACAGGCCTGATTAACGATGATTATGTGGAAATCACCAGCGGACTGGAAGAGAACCAGGAGGTTTATGTCGCACAAACCACTGTAGGTACCACTACGAATATCATGATGCCGGGCGGCATGGGGGGGATAAATGTATCCCCAGGAGGCTCAGGCTCTGGTTCCGGTGTCAGATACCGCAGCGAAGGCAGCGGTTCCGGCAGTGGCTCCGGTAATGGAGGCGGCGGTTCCGGCAGCGGCGGCCGTCAGCCTTAAGAGCCGCTAGGAGGTTATATAGCATGGAAAACACCTTAATTGAATTAAAGGATATTTATAAAGTATACCAGATGGGAGAGGAGGAGGTTCGCGCAAACAACGGCGTGTCCTTAACCATTTGCCGCGGGGAATTTGTGGCTATTGTAGGAAAATCGGGAAGCGGAAAATCTACGCTCATGAATATCATAGGAGCACTGGATGTTCCCACCTCAGGGGAATATCTTCTGGGCGGTGAGGATGTGGGCGGGATGTCGGATAACCAGCTGGCCGGGATACGCAATAAGATGATCGGCTTCATCTTCCAGCAGTATAATCTGCTTCCAAGACTGAATCTTCTTGAAAATGTGGAACTGCCTCTGTTATATGCAGGGGTAGGAACCAATGAACGGAACAAGCGGGCAATGGCCTCTCTGGAACGGGTAGGCCTGGAAGAAAAGTGGAAAAATTTTCCCAATCAGCTTTCCGGAGGCCAGCAGCAGAGAGCTTCCATTGCAAGAGCGCTGGCAGGGGATCCCTCCCTGATTCTGGCCGATGAGCCAACGGGAGCACTGGATTCAAAAACCAGCCGGGAAGTCCTTGATTTTTTAAAAAAGCTAAACGATGAAGGGAATACTATCGTCATGATCACCCATGACAGCGCTATAGCACGGGAGGCCAAACGGGTGATTCGGGTACACGATGGTAAGATTAATTTCGATGGAGACGTAAATGAATATTCTGCAATCCTTTAAAATGGCTTTAAAGAGCATCTGGAGCAATAAAATGCGTTCCTTTCTCACTATGCTTGGAATAATTATCGGTGTGGCATCGGTCATTATTCTGGTAAGCCTTGTAAACGGGCAAATGTCCTATATGACAGAACGATTTGCCAGCATGGGTACTAACCAGATTAATGTCAATATAACAAATCTTTCATCCAGGTCCGTAACCGTAGATCAGATGTATCAATTTTATGAGGACAACAAAAATCTTTTTTCTCAGATGACACCAAGGGTTTCTCTGTCCTCTACTTTAAAAAACGGAACGGAATCATTGACCAATACAACGGTATCCGGAATCAGTGAGGAATATTTAGAAATGAAGGATCAGACCTTGGATTCGGGGCGGTTTCTCCAGTATTCAGATATCTTATCCAGGCAAAAGGTTTGCGTTGCAGGCTATTATGTGGCATGGGAATTATATGGAGGAGCAGAAAAAGCCGTAGGCCAGACCATAAAAGTAAACGGATATGCCTATCAGATCGTTGGTGTGATTTCCAGACAGGATGAAACGGAACTCAAGGCCGGCGGTTCAGACGATGTGCTGTACCTTCCCTACACCAGTGCCGCCAAGATGAACAACACTGCTGATATAAACAGTTATATCTTTGCCACTGCCGACATGGATCATACTACAGAGGCTAAGGAGGCCATAAACACTTTTCTTTATGGAACCTTCAAGGATGAGGACTTATACCGGATTACTGCCATGAGTGAGCTTTTAGACTCCTTAAACTCCATGATTTCCATGATGTCCATGATGCTTGGCGGTATCGCCGGAATCTCTCTGTTGGTTGCCGGAGTTGGGGTCATGAATATCATGCTGGTGTCCGTAACGGAACGTACCAGAGAAATCGGAATCAGGAAAGCTCTGGGGGCAAAAAAACGCAACATCATGCAGCAGTTTGTAATAGAGGCCGCAGTTACCAGCTCTCTTGGCGGGGTTGTTGGTATCCTGGTGGGCTCCGTGGCAACTACCATCATTGGAACTGCTATGGGAATGAATGCCACACCAACACCCGGTGCCGTCATGGTTTCCTTCAGCGTATCCGTGGGGATCGGCCTTTTATTTGTTTATATCCCTCCCAGAAGGGCCGCTGATTTAAATCCCATTGATGCTCTGCGCAGCGAGTAATAAATGGAACATTTTCTTGCTAATATAACATATTGTGGATAC
>DEYX01000200.1 GCA_002365025.1 Hungatella sp. UBA3147
ATCCTCTGGTAAAAAAACATAATATGAAAATAGTGTTATCTGTAATTGGAAAAAGCGTCGATGACTTTTCGAAAGTATGCGATGAAAATATTGAATATTCTCATGTGACATGGGATGAAATAAAAGAAATGCAGCATTCCGGACTTGTTGAAATACAAAGCCATTCCTATAATTTACATAAAATTTCTAAAGGACGCTATGGATGCTGCCAAACGGATAACGAATCATTGGAGAACTATGAAGAACTTTTAGCGAATGATATAAATAAGCTGCAGGAAGAAATTTTGTCTGTTACAGGTAATAGACCAAATACGTTTACCTATCCATATGGCAGATATAACGATAAAATAGAAACTATCATCAAAAATCTGGGGTTTAAAGCGACCCTGACTTGTAAGTTTGGGGTAAATGTGATAGATAATGATCCCGAAACTTTATACAGTCTAAAGAGAATACGTCGAGCCCATAATCAGGGTATTCAAAAAATGTTAAAAGAAGGAATGGACACTGTGAAATTAAACAAGTGAATTCATAGGAGCCAGAAGGCTAACAATCTCAGCTTATTACACAAAATAATAAAAGGTACACTCTCAGAAATGAAAATGTACCTTTTATTATTTGTTTGCACAGTAGAATAATCCCCGTACAACCATCATTATCAGAGCATTTTCCTTCCTAAAATGATGGTATAGTGCTAATTACCTGATATATAGTAATATATTACTAATAAATATTTTGATTATCTCTGAACTGCCTCCACACATTCTCAAAAAAGTTATCATCTTCAGGAATCGTTCTTACCTTTCTCCATTCAAATTGAACCTTCCCATTTCTATATGAAACTTCCTGTATCAAATCTGCACTGCCGCCGTCATCAAGGCAGAATGTAAATTCTTCCGGCAGCCTTGGATCTGGCTTTTGTCCGCCAATATCCGTGTAAAGAGCGCTGCCTCTGCTCCTTCCTTGATGATCAACATAATCTTTCATAGCAGAGAGATACACAAACTGGCTGATAAGCATATCTCTCAGCCGAAAGGCGCGCCAGAGTTCCTTCCCGTCTTCCACCCATGCGAAATCACCTAAATGCGTGAGTTCCTCTTGAACCTCCTTTATGGCCAGTTCAATCTTTTCGGGATTCCGTATGGCCGCTCCGAACCGGCTCATGCGGACGGCTGCTCGGTTCCAAAGCTCTCTCACTGCGATTTGCCCTTCTTTTTTACCCGTAACCTGCGATACCATCTTTTCCGCATCATATACCGCTTTTCCGGCAATTTCTTTAAAACTTTCGCCCGTATTATCAGGCTCTCCCTGTCTCCTGGCTGCTATGTACTGCGCAGCTCTTGATGAGCCGACCTGGCCGGAATTCAAAGCACTTCCGCCCGGGCGATAGACACCATGGCTGCCGCAGACCTCGCCGGCTGCAAAAAGTCCCTCCACATCCGTATGCCACCATGCATCAGCTGCTAAACCTCCATTATTGTGCTGAGCACACACTGCAATCTCAAGAGGCTCTGTCCTTAAATCTACTCCTCTTCCAAGATAAAATTCCACCGCCGGCATATTCATATGGCTTAATCTCTCGATCGGTGTCCCATAACATGCGCCTGCCCTGTTTAAATATTCAAAGGCCTCCTGATCCAGATTTTCAAAATTCACCGGTTCCTTACCGGGATTCTCGCGAAAATCAAGAAATATCCGTCTGCCTCTGCTTCTTTCAATATGTACCAGAATATCTATGATCGAACTTCCTCCTGAAAGCTTTCTTACGTCAAAAGGCCATTGATATCCTTTTAAAAAAATACTGCTGAGCATAGCATCCCGGTTTTCAAAGAAATCCGATAAAAACTCACGCTCATCATTTCCACTTTCATCCGTAGAAAAGAAACGGGGAAGCGCTTGCATATAGGTTCCCGATACGTTCCACCGCGGATGAATGGACGCTATCCCATACTGCCATTCTGTCAGATTTTTCCCTTTGGCTCCCGCCTCAAATGCAAGACCGCTGGATCCATAATGTCCGGCCGGATACACGCTGTCCGCATACATCCCGGCCGGCCCGCCGGTGGCAAACACAATATTTTTACAGGAAAAAAGTACAAAACGTCTTTCTTCATCATCCGGGCAGCTCAAATCCAGACAAAGCAGTCCATACGCCCTTTCTCCGTCGGAAAGAATCTTAATTACCTGCATCCTGTCAAAAATCTTAATATTTTTTTCCCTGACTGCCTGTTCCAGGCACTCTGTCATCTGTTTTGAAGTGTATGGGCCTACACTTGTGGCACGGCACCTGGGATCGTGGTCCGTCTTGTAGCCAACAAATTCCCCCCACCTGTTCTGGGGGAAGTTCACGCCAAGGTTAACAAGCTTTAGAAAACATCTGGCAGATAATGACGCTTCACACAAGGCAATGTCGCCGTCCATACACTGGCCGCTGAACAGCGTCTCTGCCATATCTCCCACGCTGTCAGGATCGTTTCCGCAAAGCGTCAGTTTATAATAGGTCTGTTTATCAGAACCGGTGTTGCGGGAGGTTCCCGCTCCCACATGATCGGTCACAATCGCAATATCCTTCTGGCCTAAAGCCCACAGCTGATCTGCCGCATTAAATCCGGCTGCTCCGGTTCCCACGACAACCGTGTTCATCTGATACAACTGTACTTTATTAAACATCTGTAGTTTCATCTGGTCCGCCTTTCTTTACAGAATTAATGAGGCTGCTGCCGATTTCACATTCTGCAGCAGCCCCATTCACATGGTTTTATCTGGCTTATTATAATCTCTGGATATGAAAGCCTCCATCTACATCAATATAATTTCCGGTTGTATAGAGGAATTTATCACTGCAGAAAACGCTGACCGCATTGGCCACGTCCTCCGGCATTCCCCACCTGGTAATCGGGAATGCGCCACGCTCAATAAGTGTGTCATACTTTCCCTGCACCGTACTGGTCATATCCGTAGCAATCACTCCCGGACGGATCTCATGGACAAAAATGCCTTCTCCTGCAAGACGGTCCGCATAAAGGGTTGTCAGCATAGATATGCCTGCTTTAGAAACACAGTACTCTCCGCGGTTTGTACTGGATACAACGGCAGAGCAGGATGAAATATTGATGATGGTTCCCCGCTTTTTCCCTTCTACGGGCTGTTTCAGCATCTGGTTTGCAACTGCCTGTGTCAGAAACATATTTCCTTTTGTATTGATGCCTACAACACGGTCAAAGCTTTCTTCTGACATCTCCAGCAAATCCGCCCTTACATTTGGGGCAACACCTGCATTATTGATAAGTACGTGGACAGCACCGTATCTCTCCACCGTTTTTCTGACAAGATTCTCTCTGTCTTTGGAATCTCCAATATTTCCCTGGACATATGTATATTCAATCCCGGCAGCTTTAAGCATGTTCATATTTTCCTGATTTTTATCTTCGGCAGAAGTAGCCATGATGACCACATTGTAGCCGTCAAGGCCCAACTGATAAGCAATGGCAAATCCAATGCCGCGGCTTCCTCCTGTTACAATCGCTGTTTTTTTCACTTTCTCTTTCACCTTTCATCTGTTCGCCCATGCTTTTTGGGCATAAAGGTATACCCGCAGGGTGTTTCTCTTAAATCGTGTCTCTAAGGATGTAAAAGGACCTTAATACTGCCCGATTTCCTATCAAGGCAAGTTTCAAGAGCTTTCTGAATATCATCTAGAGGAAAATGATGGGTGATCAGAAGTTCAAGGTCTAATTCTCTGGCAACTTTAAGTGCAATCGGGAAATCCCAGCAGTATCCCTGAGCACCCTGGATTTTAATTTCATGGGTGACAAATCTGCTTGCAGGAATATTGATCTGCGGATTCTCAAAGATTCCAATAACAGTGGCCAGGCCATTTTTCTTTAAGGTCATCATCGCCTGTAAAAAAGATGCTTCAAGGCCAACACATTCGAAACTCTTATCAACGCCCTTTCCATTTGTAATTCGGCGTATCTCATCCTCCAGATCTGTTTTTCCCGAATTAACCGTTATAGTAGCGCCCAGCTTTTTCGCTGCTGCAAGCCTTTCATCAGAAAAATCCGCAATAATGACTTCGGCAGCTCCGCTCTTTTTGCATATGGACGCAATCAACATTCCTATGGCACCTGCTCCGATAACAAGAACTGTCTCTCCAAGGCGGATATCTGCGCGGCGTACCGCATGAGTTGCCACGCTCAAGGGTTCAATCAGGGCACCTGTATCATAAGTCAGGTATTCAGGAAGCTTATACACATACGGCTCATTGACCAGAATATAGTCAGCCATGGCTCCATCGCCATTTCTGTATGTAAACGATATATTTTCACAATATCCGTAATCTCCATGATGACAGGCATCGCATGTTCCGCAGACAATACAAGGTTCCACCGTTACCCGGTCTCCTATAGACACATTGGTAACGTCTTCTCCAATCTCAACCACATCTCCTGAAAATTCATGCCCAATGGTCATAGGAAGGGGGGCGGAAGGGTGTTTCCCTTTAAAAATGTGGATATCACTGCCGCAAATGGCACTAGATTTAATCTTTATCAGAACCTGTCCCTTTTTCGGAGGCTGAATATCCCTTTTCCCGATGATTGCTTTCATGGGCTCAATTACTTTCCCAATTCTGCTGGTTTTTACACTCACTTTTTTAAGTCCTCCTTCATTGGAAACTTTTCTCACGCATGGAAGCTTCCTCTCTGTACTCCTTATAAAAGCCCGCGTAGATTTCGCTGTCTTTGATGACGCAGCCGGTTCTTCCATGGTCTCTCATAATCTGAGTGCATTTTGAACAAGTGACGCAGCACTGCTTCGGATCCATTTCACCTTTCAGAAGAATATCCCGGGGTGCGTCCGGATATGCAAAGCCGGAACGTCCCATACCCACAAATTTACAGCTTCCGTCAGCCAGGTTCGCTGCACCCGCATAAGGCAGGAACTGCCGCAGCCATGTATAACCATTTCCCACAACAGGCACATCACCTGCGGCTTTCTGAATCAGCCGCGTAAACTCAAACAACCGGTCCATGCTTTCAAGCGGATGCTCATCCGGAACAGGGATTCCCATGCTGGACAAATCAAAAGGTCTTGTTACCTGAGGATAAATATAATAGGGGTTTCCGGCAGAATTGCTCAAAAGGTTAACTCCCTCTTCCACCAGCATCCGTACAAGAGCCAGCGGCTCTGTGGGATCAAACTTCCACATGTCTTCCTTGTCACAGCCAAAGCCATAGGGATAAGGATGTGCATCAAATACATTGAAACGGCAGGCTATAATGAAGTCATCGCCCACAGCTTCCCGGACGGCACGGATCGTCTGGCGAAGAAACCGGCTCCTGTTTTCAAAGCTTCCGCCGTATTTTCCCTCTCTTGTGTGGCTGGCAATCAACTCACTCAAAAGATACCGGTGGCAATTTTTGATATCCACACCATCAAAACCTGCTTCCTTTGCCAAAACTGCACTTTCCACATAATGAGCCGTTAAATTGTCCAGATATTCATCGGTCACCACAGGTGCATCTGCAGCAAGCCCGACTCTCGGATCCAGAACAGGGTCATGCTGAGGAACAATCGGCGCACCCTTATGACCTTCCGGTCTGGAATAGCGGCCGGAGTGTGTTAACTGTAAAATATTCAGTGGTTTTTTTCCATTGCGGGCAACTGCCGACTGATTACACCGTTCAACAACTGCCTTAAACTGCGGCATATTCTCTTTGGTCAGCATCATCTGGAGCGGATTGGCCCGTCCTTCCACGACAACTGCACAAGCTTCCCACCAAAGTAATCCCGCTCCGCCTTCCGCAAACCTCTTATACCTTCTTTCAACAAGCTCAGAAGGAGAACCATCGGGATTTGAATCACAGCCTTCCATTGGAAGAATTGCAATTGCATTGGGGGCAATCCGTTTTCCTACCTTTACCTCGGCACGAAGCGGAGTTAAATCTTCGCTGAATTTTATATTCACACCAAGAGAATTTACTTTTTCTACAACCTCATTCAATGTCTTAAAATTAAACTTTTCATGTGATGCCATTCTTCAGTCATCTCCTTATTATTAATGCCAGTCATGCTGCTTCATATAGAGGATTCCAGATTCGGCAATCTCATCCGCACTCTTTTGCGGCTGAACCCAACCGGCATCAAAGCCGCCGGGCGCAAATGTCTCCATTGTGATATGCCCTTTATAATCGTATCTTTGCATCACCCCCCATAAATCCTTCCACGGAAAGAATCCCTGACCCGGAACTCCTCTGTTATTAGAGCAGGCATGAAAATGATACATTTTTTCTTCCTTCAGCACAGCTTCAAATGCATCCGTGATGCTGTCTTCCTCAATTCCTGCCTGATATGTATCAAAATGTACCCCAACGTTTTCCTCTCCAATATCGGAGACAAGCTTTAACGCCTGAGCTGCTGTATTTACAACGCTGGTCCGATACCGGTTTAAAGGTTCAAGAGCAAGCCGCACACCGCATTCTTTTGCTATGGCAGAAACTTTACGGATACCCGTTACTGCAAGCTCCCACTCTCTTTTATCATCATCCTCAGAAAGCCGGTGTTTCTTCCCTCCCCCCGTATAAAGAGGGCCGGCAAATACTTTTGCGGAAACTGCTTCCGCCGATTTCAAACATTCCGCCATATATTTTATTGTGTTCTTCCGGACCATCTCATCAAAATTGGAAAGATCACGCCCAGCTCCAAGTGCGGCGCAAAGGCTTACTTCCATATCCAGGGAACGGATTTCATCCACAAGTTTCTTCGGAATCTCAGGAACAGTCATAGGAAGTTCCACTGCCGTAAATCCCATCTTAAAAGCTTTTTCAGGCAGTCCTACACATTTAAGTCCCAGTTCATTCTCCCAATTCCAAAGATTAATTCCCCAGTGGTTGCTCATATATATCTCCTATCTTGTTGAAGCCCGTATAATTAAATCTGTCTCCAACAGCTCTTTTAACGGCTGGGGGAGCACTCCCTTCTCATCTTTATATTGAATTTGATGAATCAGATTATTGGTCGCCCTTACACCTATATCATAAAATGGCTGTGCCACAGTGGAAAGCGGCGGCTCCACCATCCCTGAAAGGGTTACATTGTCAAAACTGAGTACAGAGACGTCTTCCGGAATACGGATCCCCATCTCATGAAGGGCATGAAGAATAACAAATGCCTTCGGGTCGCTGGTCGCAAAAATCGCATCCGGCCTGTTTTCCGAGTTCATCAAAGTCTGTGTCATGTTGTAGAAGCTGCTGCTTCCTGTTGCCTCCCTCATAACCAGGTTTTCATTATAAGGGATGTTATGATCTTCAAGCGCCGCCCGGTAACCCCGATGACGCTCATTATACAAATAGAGGTTCTCCCGCCCCAGAGCCAAAGCAATCTTTTTATGTCCGGATCCGATCAGGTAACGGACTGCATTATAGGCCGCTTTAAAGTTATCAATGGCAACAATATCTATTTTTCCCTCGTCCTTGGCATAAAAGCGGTTTATAAGCACAAGGGGAAATCCTTCTGTTCGGAGGTTTCTTATATGGATAGAGTTTGGAAGCATGGAACCTACAATAAACCCATCAACCAGACGTGATTTCATTGTAGAAATATAATCTTTTTCAACACCGCTGTTCTCGTCGGTATTGCATAGAATTACTGTGTAATTTTTTTGTCTTGCCGCATCTTCAACCCCCCGCGTAATCATGGGAAAAATAAGGTTCTGGATATCCGGAAGCATAAGAACTATGGTATTGGTCCTGCCCATTTTCAGACCTTTCGCCATGACGTTGGGGCTGTAGCCTGTTTTCTGGATGGCATCCATGACACGCATCCTTGTGTCATCACTAACATAGCTTTTTCCACTTAAAACTCTCGATACGGTTGTCGCTGAAACACCTGCCAATTCTGCAACCACTTTAATATTTGTCATTCCAATCACCTCAATATGTGAATTCCATAATATGGATTCTTTTCCCTAATTTTATCACACATTGTCAGAATATACACGAAATTTCAGCATAGTCGTTATTGCATTCAGTCTTCCCAAAATACGGTTGCTCCACGGTGTGCTGAGGTACAATTTTTACGGTAAAGATTTAACCACCCCTTAGCCGGTTTATGAACGGGTTCGAAACATTTTCTTCTGTCAGCTAATTCCGCTTCTGTCACATCTACCGTCAGCATTCTCGCCTCAACATCGATATAAATCATATCTCCGTCTTTGATCAAAGCCAGGTTTCCGCCTTCATAAGCCTCCGGACTCACATGTCCGATTGCAAGACCTCCGGTTGCTCCCGAAAATCTGCCGTCCGATACAAGGGCAAGCCGGCTGCCAAGTCCCTTTCCGAGTACAGCTGCCATAAATGTCTCCATATGGGGCATTCCTGGGCTGCCTTTCGGTCCTTCATACCGGATGATTACAACATCGCCGGCCACAATTTCATCCCTTAAAATCGCATTCCATGCATCGTCCTGAGAATCGTAGCACTTGGCCGGTCCGGAAAATTTCCATGCCGCCGGATCTACCGCACTGAATTTGACAATCGCACTGTCCGTTCCGATATTGCCGTGAAGAACGGCAAGTCCACCCTGTTCATGGATGGGATTTTCCACAGAATGAATTACATCCATATCCTTATTTTCAGCAAGTTCCGCCTTATTGCCGATGGTGCCGAACATACCGCCCGCTGCAGTATCGATTTTCCCCGCTTTGGCAAGTTCCTTCACAACAGCCCCAAGCCCTCCGGCCGCATCAAATTCTTCCATTGTATAAGTTGGATGGTTGGGATAAATGGTGCTGATAACGGGCACTTCACGGCTGATTCTATCAAAGGTTTCAGGGACAATATCGCAAGTTACCTGACGTGCAAGTGCCGGGATGTGAAGCAGGCTGTTGGTAGAACCTCCCGTTGCCATCATATAGCGTACGACGTTCTCAAAGCTCTTTTGTTCTATAAAATCACTTGGCCGTCTTTCTTCCTTTACTGCCTCCACAATCTTTTCAGCCGCTTCCCTTGCCATCTCATGCCACCGGGGGGTCTGGCTGCGGACACTTGCGTTACCGTGAGGAGAAAGACCAAGAACTTCGGCCATGGCGCACATGGTATTCGCCGTTCCCATAAAGGGACAGGCTCCCGGAGTCGGGCAGGCATTTCTCACGATTCCTTTGTAATCCTCTTCGCTCATATCACCCGCAATGTAAGCTGCATAAGCCTGCTTTGTATGGGTCAGAGTCAGCATTTTCCCCTTATAATGACCTGCAGCCATGTATCCGCCTGTAAACATAACGGTTGGAATATCCACCCTCAAAGCGCCCATGATCATACCCGGAACAACTTTGTCACAGGTTGCCATGATAATCATGCCTTCCAACATGTTTAATTCTGCAACCGTCTCCACTTCACTCGATACCAGATCTCTGGCCGGAAGCGTGTAACGGTCCCCCGGTGTATTGGAGCAAATTCCGTCACAAACACCGGTGATAGGAAGTTCCAGTGCAAGTCCACCGGCTTTATAGATTTCCTCCTTCATCTCTGCGATGACATCTTTAAAGGGGAAATGTCCCGGATTCATTTCATTCCAAGAGTTTACCAGGCCGATTATAGGTCTGGCCGCATCCTCAGGCGATATTCCCATCGCATAAAGCAGTGTATTGCGATGATCCATAGACTCTTCATTCCACTGACGTATCATCTTTTCTCCTCCTGTCATTATCCCTAAATTGATACTTAATGACACTGCATCAGCCTCCCAGATAAGCTTTCCTTACAACATCAGACTTCATCAGTTCTTCACCTGTTCCGCAGATGTTTACCATACCGTTTTCAAGAACATATGCTTTATCGCAGATCGAAAGCGCTTTTCTCGCATTCTGCTCGACAAGCAGAACAGTAATTCCGGAATCCCGTATCTCCTTAATTAAATCATACACCTGGTTTACAATAATTGGCGCAAGTCCAAGGCTGGGTTCATCAAGCAGCAAAATCCTGGGATGCTCCATAAGTCCTCTGCTGATAGCCAGCATCTGCTGCTCGCCGCCCGAGAGAGTTCCGGCAAACTGGTGCTCTCTTTCTTTTAAAATAGGAAAACGCTTAAACTGCTCTTCGATATCTTTTTCCAGCTGTTTTCTATGATGCAAATACCCGCCGACCAGCAGGTTATCACGAATGGTGAGGCCAGAGAAGGTTTTACGTCCTTCCGGCACATGTACAATTCCTTTCGCAACGATTTTGCTTGACTTTGAAGGTATTGGCTCCCCCAGGAATTCGATGGTTCCCTCGACCGGCTTCACCAGACCGGAGATAGTCCGCAGGAGGGAGGTCTTTCCTGCTCCATTGGAACCGATGATGCTGACAATCTGCCCTTCATCCGCTTCCACATGGACCTTTTTCAGTGCCCTGACATGACCATAGGTGACGCTTAAATCCATTACTTTCAGCATTGCCATATGTTATCCCTCCTCCTTTCCAAGATACGCCTCAATTACTTCCGGATTTCTCTGTATTTCTGCAGGGGTACCCACTGCAATCGTCTTTCCGAAGTTCTGGACATGAATGATATGTGAAATGGTCATAACCAGCTCCAGCCTGTGTTCTATCAAAAGAATTGCAAATCCAATATCTTTGGAAAGCCTTGAAATCAACTCCGTCAATTCCTGGACTTCTGTAGGATTCAGTCCGGCAGCCGGCTCATCTAAGAGCAGTACCTTTGGATTACACGTCAGCGCCCTTGCGATCTCAATACGGCGCTGCATGCCATAGGCCAGGTTTTCCGGCCGTTCATTCTTATAGTCAGCCATTCCCACCATTTCCAGGTAATGTTCGCAAAGTTCAATTCCTCTCTTTTCCTCGCTTTTGCGTTTCGGTGTTGGAAAAAGACCTCCGATTATGGAATACTTCGACTGGGGATCAAATGCGCACATAACATTCTGCAATACGGTAAGTCCCTTAAATAAGCGTATATTCTGAAAGGTGCGTCCCATTCCTTCTCTCGTAACGAGATATTGTTCTTTTCTGGTTACATCCTTCCCATCCAGCATCACCGTTCCCTGATCCGCCGTGTATACATTGGATATAACATTGAAAATAGTTGTTTTTCCGGCTCCGTTTGGTCCTATAATTCCATGGATCTCTCCCGCATCTGCACGGATAGAAAAATCCTGAATAGCCTTTACACCGCCAAAGCTTTTATAAATATTCTTAACCTCCAGCAAGCTCATCAGTCTTCCTCCTTCTGCAGCTTTACCCGGCCTTTTCTTCTTCTTAACAAATCTGCAAGCTCATACTCGCCTAAAAGTCCCGAAGGTTTAAAGTTGATAATTAACAATACCAGGATTGCATAAATAATGCTTCTGTAATTTGCAAGCCCTCTTAACACTTCCGGGAGACCGCTTAAGATCGTGGCTCCCAGGATTGATCCTGTCAGGCTGTTCACGCCTCCGAAGAAAACCATGATTACCCAGTCGGCGCTCTTCTTCCAGCCAAAAATGCTGGGATCCACGTATGTAATATAGAAAGCATACAGGCAGCCGCTGAAGGAGGTAAGGGCAACGCTCAATAGGAATGATGTGATTTTGATTTTTGGTACATTGATTCCCATGGCTTTGGCCGCAAGCTCATCTCCCCGGATTGCAATACACTGGCGTCCGTATTTGCTGTTTTTAAACCAGTTTACCAGCAGGATTGCAATGACTGCAAATGTGAACGCCATCAGCGTTGTGGTTTTTTTCGGAATACCGATGAAACCGGAAGCGCCGCCTGTAAGCTTAGTCGTTCTGTTTAACAGAGCGGTAATCGCCTCTCCAAATCCAAGTGTAACCAGGGATATGTAATCCCGCCTTAACCTCACGGTTGGAATACCCACCAAAAAGCCGATACCAACCGCGATAATAACGGCCGCGATACAGGCAAGAGGAAACGGGACACCCAGTTTTACGACAAAAATACCGGATACATAAGCTCCAACCGCCATGAATGCCGCCTGTCCAAGGCTGAACATTCCCGTAAGTCCCGTCAGAACATACACGCCCGCAACCGCAACAAGCGTAATACATATCTGCGTGAAAATATTCATGTATAATACCATTGTGAGTACCCCCTATGCCTTTTCCTGAATATTGCTGCCGGCAATTCCGCTTGGGCGGAGTAACAAAAACACCAGCATAATAAGGAAAACAAATACCGGGGTGTATCCCGAACCCACAGTACTGATTAACAGTGTCTCAAGCAGCCCGAGAAGCACGGCTCCGATAATCGCCCCCGGCAGACTTCCCAGACCTCCGATTACCGAAGCAATAAATCCTTTTACTACCAAGCCGCCAAGAGTCGGATACAATGTGTAGTTAATTCCCAGAAATACACCTGCTAGTCCGGCAAGAGCACCTGAAACAATAAACGCAAACTGAATAATCCGCGTAGCATCAATACCCATCAGATTCGCAGTATCCCTGTCAAAACTGACGCTTCGGAGTGCCCTGCCGATTCTGGTTTTCTTAATAATATAGGCCAGTACAAGGAGTGCAACAGCGCTGGTGCAGAACATCAGGAGATCTGATGTAGAAACAACAACCGACCCAAACTTAATTGCCGCCTTTTTAAAGAACTGGGGATAGCTGTAAAAATTTGCCCCGACTTTCACGGTAACAAGTCCTTCATACAGCGTTCCTAATGTAATAGAGGAAACAAAAAAGTATACGGAAGAGCTGTTACGCTGTATAATACGGCGAAATGCCACAAATTCTCCAATCAGTGCAATGCAGCCGCCCGTTACTATCGCAACCAGAATTGTCGGAATCAACCCCAGTCCTTTGGAGGCTACTAAAAAATATCCAACAAACGCACACAGCGTCATGGTAGCACCATGAGAGAAATTTGAAAACTTTAAAACATTAAATATTAATGAGAAGCCCGTCGCAATCAGCGCGTAGACAGATCCCGTCGCAAGGCCGTTGATTATAATCTGCAGTGACATGATATGCCTCCATCCATTTAAAAGCTTTAGTTATCTGCGCTGAATCTTTCTAACATCTTTGGTGTTGTTCCCTCATAGGTAAACATGACCATATCAAGACCGGTAGTCATATGAGTCTTTGGATCAATGGAGATATTTCCGGTAAGGCCATTAAAATCCTTTACATTTTCAATCGCAGTACGAAGTGCAGCAGAGTCATCTGTTCCTGTTTCTTCCAGGCACTTAACGGCAACTTTAACGATGTCATATCCAAGGAAAAACTTGTTAGTAGCTTCTACCCCTGTTTTTTCTTTAACCGCTGCAATCATTTTCTGAAGCTCCGGCTCTGTGTCATCCACATTGTTAATGCAGTATACACCATCACTGCTTCCGCCAAGCATAGTGTTGAAAGGCGGACATGCATCCAGGCCGCAGATGATTGCGCCTTCATATCCCAGCGCACGTGCTGCCGTAACAATGTTTACAAGGTCCTTGGTGTAGTTCGGCGCATAGATCGCATCAACATTTGCATTCACGATAGGGGACAGC
Organism: Hungatella sp. UBA3147; assembly: GCA_002365025.1. GTDB lineage: Bacteria > Bacillota > Clostridia > Lachnospirales > Lachnospiraceae > Lacrimispora. The sequence goes on from DEYX01000200.1 coordinate 13,489, forward strand.
AAGGTTTTGAAGTCTGTATCGTTTGCATTGTAAGCAACCTGCTGTTTTTCATCAACCGTACCGCCATTTTCAGTAATTGTGGTAATGAAAGGATCTTTCAATGAAAGTGAGTAGGCATTACTTTCATTATAAATAACGCCGAAGGTCTCAAAGCCGTTCTTCATAGCGTACTTTGCCATAATAGCTCCCTGCTGGATCGCATTGGGCTGAAAACAGAACATGTTCTTATATGGAGTGCCATCCGCCTTAAGCTGTGCACTGGGATCCATGGCAAGGCCCATAATCGGAACTTCATACTGCTCCGAGGTTTCCTTAATAGCCAGAGCGATATTTGCAACTGGCGGTCCTACGATAAGGGAAACCTTGTCAGAAGTAACCGCTTTTGTATATGCGTTAATAGCTTCTGTTACATCCGCCTTGGTATCATAGGTTTTCATAACAAGCTTTTTCCCATTTACTCCGCCATTCTCATTGATTTCATCCACGGCCCACTGCGCTCCAGCCTCCACCATCTGGCCAAGGCTTGAGGTAGCTCCCGTAATGTCCTGGAGACACCCGATTAAGATTTCTCCATCCGTTGCTGTTCCCCCTGCATTGGTTTCCGTTCCTGTTGATGCTGCATTCGCAGCGGTGGTCGAAGGCACCTGGGAACTTCCGCATGCCGCCAGATTTAATGTCATCAGACCCGCAAAAATAATTGCCATTGTTTTTTTCATATACACTTCTCCTTTTCTCTTTTGAAAGAATAAGCACCTCTTGTCAGATACTTTCCTCCGTTTTTTCGTGCTACTTTGACATTTTTCCTTTTAAAAATCGATATGTTATCGTTTTCATATTGATTTTTAAAAAATTTAAAGAGTTCTTTTCGCTATTTTGCTCAAATATCACTCTTTAAATCCAAAAACATCATACATCTTTTTTTATCTTCATGTCAATATATACAAAAAAACTTTTTATTAATATTTATTTCGTATATGAAAAGGTTGTCATATTCAGCATTTTTTATGTCTTTTTGTTGACAACTATAAAGATGTGAGTATAATTTAGATAATCAGGATCAATAAAACACTATAAATTATCGCAATTAAGGAGTATTCAACTATGAATGAAATTCTGAATAGAATTCAAAAAGTCGGCATTATGCCGGTTGCAGTACTTGATGATGTAAAAAATGCGGTCCCTCTTGCAGAGGCTCTCTGCAGCGGGGGGATTCACTGTGTAGAAATTCCCCTCTCAACCGACGCAGCCGAAGAATCCATTCGCATAATGACAGAACGTTTTCCCCAAATGCTGATCGGAGCCGGCGGCATTCTGACAGCCGAACAGGCCAGTCTCGCAGTTAATGCAGGAGCAAAATTTATCGTTAGTCCGGAGTTCTCATCATCAGTTGTAACATATTGTATCGACAGGGCCATACCAGTAATACCGGGTGTTTCCACTCCGGACGATGTTGAAACGGCAATTTCATTAGGACTTGACGCTGTAAAAGTTTCCTCTGCCGGACAGGATAGGGGCCTCCATATGAGCCAGATCATGTATTCCTCCTATAATCACATAAACTTCATTCCGGCTGACGGCTTTAATGAGAAAAACAACAGTTCCTATCCGGCTTTCGATAATATTCTGGCCTGCAGCTTGATGGTGGAACAGGAATTGATCCAGGCAGGGGAATTTAATAAAATACGCGATCTGGCAACAAAG
>DEYX01000165.1 GCA_002365025.1 Hungatella sp. UBA3147
TTTAAGATCCAGCCGCCACCCGCATATACGGTTGGATAATACCATGTCTGGAAATCGATAGGGCAGGCAAAAGGATATGCTCCTGAGTCAAGACCTGCTGCCTTTAAATCCTTACATGCCTTTGCAAGATCATCAAAGGTCCAGTCATCGGTTGGATATGCCACTCCTGCCTTATCAAAGATATCCTTGTTATACCAAAGAGCATTGGTATCAAAATCCTTTGGTACGGCGATCTGCTTATCCTCAAAGTTATAAGCCTTTACAAGGGCTTCCGGGAAATTCTTGTCTAGATCCAGGTCTGACTTTTTCAAATAATCATTTAAATCCAGAAGAATTCCTCCGTCATAGTAATCCTCTGCGTGAAGTACATTGACCCAGAATACATCCGGTGCTGTTCCGCCTGTTGCCGCAGCCTCCAGCTTGGTCCAGTATTCGCCTCCCTTATAAGGGGTAAGCTGGATATCAATCTTTACATTTTCATGAGTTTTCTGGTAGGCCTGGATCATGGACTCCATGACAGGGCGCTGCTTTTCATCCCATATTCCCAAGCTTAAAGTCGTAGCGCCTCCTCCGGAAGCTTTGCCTCCGCCGCCACATCCCGTAAGACTCATTGCTGCCATGGCAAATGCCATTCCCATTGCCAGAACTTTGGTTCCTCTCGTTTTCTTCATAATCTGCTCTCTCCTTTTTTATTGATATTTTTTATACATTAAGCGGATATGCCTGCATATCCTATTTAACGAATATCCTCTAAGTGAATCAGCTTTCCTCCCGAGATTCTTGACTGTTCCGCCGCCAGAGCAATATAATGGCTTTCCAGGGACTTATCCAGTGTGGTCATGGATCGATTCGGTTCGGTTCCTTCCCTGACCATATCAATTAACTGCTCCACCATACGGTTATCGCCTCCGGCATGACCGGAAAAGTCATCGGACAATTTGGAAACGTCTATGACTTCCTGTTCCTTACCAAATGGTCTTACGGTTATGAAATTGGAGTGAAGACTTGCTTCAATTTCTCCCTTTGTTCCCATAAATCTGGTAAACCGGGAATTTTCTTCTGTGCAGCCTGTCATGGTAAAGCTGATGGTGGAGCCGTCAGTCATATTTAAATTTACTACCTGGTGATCCACCACATTGTTATCACAATGGTACACACATCTTCCGTAAGGGCCGGTCTTTATGGCTTCCATAACCGACTCTTCCGTTGGATGAAGAGTAAGTATGTTGCATGGCCAGTCAGATTTACCATGGGCAATACCGGTCTTCTCATTGGTTATGTAAATCTTTTCTGCATCAAAGGGACATTCCGCCTTGGCAGCACAGCCATCCAGACAACGTTTTGCCGCGCCCTCCGGCGCTTTTTCTTCCTTGAATAAATAGGTTCCTCCAAAGGAGGTCACGGATTCGCAAGTCTTACCTGTCAGCCACAATAAAAGGTCCATGTCATGACAGCACTTTTGAAGGATCATGGGGCTGGTCTCTTCTGAGTTTCTCCAGTTTCCCCTGACAAAGCTGTGGGCCTGATGCCAGTAGCCTACATTTTCAATCCCCATAACAGTGACCACATCTCCGATCACTCCGGAATCGATGAGTTCTTTTACTTTTGTGTAAAAAGGAGTATACCGCAGAACATGGCAGACTACCACCTTCCGGCCTCTTTCGCCGGCAACCTTTAATAACTCTCTGCATTCGTCTAAATCCGGTGAAACCGGCTTTTCCAGCAAAAGATCATATCCCTTTTCAAGGGCCGGAATCGCATGACCCACATGTTGTCTGTCCTGTGTTGCGATGAACATCACATCAGCAAGCTTTTCCTGTTTCAGCATCTCCTCTGCACTGGAATAACACCGTTCCTTGGGCACTCCGTATTCCCTGGACACCTCTTCTACCTTTTCCTCAACAATGTCCGCTATGGCAGTAATCTCCATCTTTTCAGGAAGCAGCTTTGCAACCGGTGCATAGGTATCTTTGCCTCTGCTTCCAAGGCCCGCAAGGGCAACTGTAATTCGTTTCATATGATCTTCCCTTCCTGTATAGATGAACCTGCGATTCATGATCGACATACAACCTTCGCACCGATGAGCAAACTCATCTGTGCTCTCTTGCGTTCATTCTATCTTGGTTCTTTTTATAATGTATCATAATTATATAATGAATCGGAATGATATGCTTATACTATTATCCGGACTCATTGCCAAATTCCTTGTTTTTTCAGCTATTGTGCACAAATCATCCTGTAAAATATTCCATCATTAGGTTATTTCAACGGATTTCAATAGGAAGTATAAAAAGAGGCATCCATACGAATCGATGAATGCCTCCATTGGCGAATTAATATTTTATTCATTATACTCTAATTCAATGGGTTTGAATTGCAGGATTGTCCTGTCTTGTTATCAAATTAACCATTCTTGCCAGCGGCTTCATTTCATGCTACCATAAAATCAAAGGAGGTATTTCAAATGGCATATTGCAGCACAGCGCTAACCATCGAATTTGAAATCCATGAGATCATAACCGTCCACTATTTTGAATACATGAAGGATTTTGTATTTTCGGGAGAATCCCACGATTTTTGGGAGTTTCTTTACGTGGACAAGGGGGAAATTACCGTACAGGCAAATCAATCCATCTATCAGCTAAAAGCCGGAGATGTAATTTTCCACAAGCCTAATGAATTCCACGCCTTAAAAGCGTCCGGAAACAAGGCTCCCAATCTGGTAGTCATGTCCTTCCGCTGCTCCAGCGAAAGCATGAGGTTTTTTGAAGAGAAATCCTGCTCCTTAAATCAGGAAGAACGATTCCTCATTTCCAGGATTATTGCAGAAGCGAAACAGGCCTTTTCCACTCCCCTTCACATTCCTTCCGTGGAAAAAGTGGAACTTTCACCTTCCCCGCCATTTGGAGCCGCCCAGCTCATCCTACTATATTTACAAGTATTCCTGATCCACGTGAAGCGGAATCATTTTGAAGAAGGCGGTATACCGATCCATAACCTTCCGACCGAGCAGATGGTCCTTTCCTCCAATTCCAGCCATTTGGAACAGATCATTCAGTTTATGGAGTTTCACATCTGCGAACACCTTACTATAAAAACCATATGCAACGAATTCTCCATAAGCCGTTCCACCCTACACTCCCTGTTTCACAAAGAAAAAAACTGCGGGGCTATCGACTATTTCAATTTAATGAAAATCGAGCGTTCTAAGGAGATCATGCGGGATGGCAACATGAACTTTACGGAAATAGCATATTTCCTTTCCTACAGCTCCCTGCAGTATTTTTCCAAGCAGTTTAAGAAAACAACAGGAATGTCTCCTTTGGAATATTTTAATTCCGTAAAAAAATACTCCAATGAAATCACAAATGCAAGTAAGAAAAGGAGAGAGGATAACCGGATGATTTGACAAGCTTCCGTGATGATTCCGTAAGGCTTTTTTCTGAAAAAGTGCTATATTAGAACCATCAATACAGTGGAGGATGGACAATGCACGATATTATATTCAAACAAACAGCCTTGAGCTTTGAGGAAAGCTCCCTCCTTTTTTCCATAAAGCATGGGAATGTGCTTTGGAAATGGGACAAAGAATACAGGCCCCGCCTTGTAATCGGCGGACAGACCGTCTATTTCCAGGGTGCCGCTTCCATTACTCATAGGCAATGGAAAACAGGAATAGGGGAAGGAATCATCAGCCACTACCAGGGCTTTCAGCTGGACGGCATGGATCTTGAACTAGCCTTTGAAACGGTCACATGGATCGAGTATGCCACGGAAGACGTTCATTTTGAATGGATCCCTCTGACAGAAAGCAGCCTTCCGGTTTCAGAAATATACTGGCCCGGATACATGGAATTTGAAAAAGAAAGTGACCGCTGGTATACCCTATTAAATATCCAGCAAGGACTTCTCATCCCAAATACCTGGGAAACGGCACTTGAAAAGCTGCCCTTTGACGGCATGATGTGCACAGCCGGCTCTTATATGCCATGGTTTGGACAGGTAAAGGAGGGAGGCGGCTACCTGGCCATCTGTGAACAGCCCTGGGATGCCGCTTATTATGCGGAGCATCCGGCAAAGGGCCCCTATACCCACACCGGCATCAAGTGGCTGCCAAGCCTGGGCAGGATGAATGGCCGCAGGACGATGCGGTATTCCTTTCTGCCAGACTGTGATTACAATGATATCTGCAAGCATTACCGGACCTACGTAAAGGAACAGGGCACCTTCTGTTCCCTGAAGGAAAAGGCAGCCAAGGCCCCTGTTCATAAGCTGGTCGGCGCTTCCTTTATCCATAAGGGAATCAAAACCCAGGTCATGCCGGATTCCCGCTTCTTTGACCCGGAAAACCCGGACAAAAATAACCATGTATACAGCTTTGAGAAACGAACCGGTGAGATCCATCATTTCCACAAGGATCTGGGTCTTAAAAAACTGTATCTCCATCTGGATGGCTGGGCGGAGCCAGGTTATGATAACCAGCATCCCGACTACCTTCCCGCCTGTAAAGAGGCTGGGGACTGGGAAAAGATGAAGGAGCTTGCGGATACCATGCACGGGTATGGATATTCCTTTGGCATCCATGACCAGTACCGGGATTATTACCGCAGGGCCAAAACCTTTGACCAGAATTTTGCAGCGCAAAAGCCTGACGGAACCCTTACGGAGCATGCCAACTGGGCAGGCGGACCTCAGACCTATCTGTGCGCCACTCAGGCTCCCTATTATGTAAAAAGGAATTTTACTGAAATCAAGAAAAACGGTGTGGAATTAGACTGTGCTTACTTAGATGTGTTCACTTGCAATGAACCTGACGAATGCGACCACCCATGGCACCGGATCAACCGGAAGGAATGTCTGGATTACCGTAGTCTTTGCTTTGAATACCTGCTTTCCAAAGGGATCCTTCCAAGCTCCGAGGAAGTGACGGACTGGTCTGTAAAAAGTCTTGTGTTCTGCCACTATGCCCCCTATTCCTTTATGATGCACGAGCCAGGGGCTGATCGCCAGGGAATCCCGGTACCTCTCTTTAACCTGGTTTATCATGACTGCCTGATCATCCCGTGGATGATGGAAAAATACGAAAAAGAGGACTTCATGCTTTACGCCCTCTTAAACGGCGGCGCCCCGTATTTTATCCGGGATGGGGCTTATGAGAACATTGACGGCTCTTTTGGCGGCCATCAAACCCTCTCAGAGGAAGAAATGGCAGCCCGCTGCGGCATTGTCGCTTCCCTTCACGAAAGGGTCGCCATGTGTGAAATGCTCTCCCATGAATTTATTGACGGGGACCCATTCCGGCAGCGTACCACTTTTTCAGACGGCACCGCAGTGGAAGCCGACCTTCTTCAGGGAACCTATGAGATCAGAACTGAAAAAGTGACCTCCTAAGTGTTTAAAACTCTGTATTCCTTCGGGGACATTCCGTAATAGTTCCGGAAGATCCTGTGGAAATAGCTGGTATTATCATACCCTACCGCTATGGAAATATCTGTTACGGAGAGCCTGGTGTTTAAAAGAAGGACAGAAGCCTGATTCAGCCGCTTTACCTGCAAAAGCTCCTTATAGGTCCGGCCGGTCAATCGCTTTATCGCCCGGCTCAGCCAGTAAATGTTATAATTAAGGAGGGCCGAAAGCTCAGTCAGCTCCCCATCCTTATAATTTTCATCAATGTAGGTGAGCACCTGAAATATAAGCTTCTGTTCAAAGCTTTCTAAAGTATGGCTGATCTTATCCGTATAATGCATGAGCTGAAGGAACAAAAGCCCCATGGTAACCTGGTTAATGCTCCTTTTACCTCGCTGGTCGCTTAAAAGGGTCCACACCATGTTTTCCACCAGATTCTGGACCGGCAGCACATCTGCCACCTGAAAATGGAGGTAACTGGCGTAACGGGGATCAAAGCAGAGGCAGCCTACCAGGAAATCCCGCAGCAGATTTTCCTCTTCTCCCATCATTTCAAAGGCAGTATCAAAAAACTCCGGCAGGATAATGAAGTTTATTCCAATGTCCTTCTCTCCTGCCGGAAGGATTTCCTGGGTGGCATGCTGGTTTAAAAACAGCAGCTCCCCTGTCTTTAAAACCACCTTTTCCCCATCAATATAATGGACCGTTTCTCCCTTACACATATAGATCACTTCAATGTAATTATGCTTATGCTTTGGGAAATGGACGAATCTGGTGTGGGGCCTGATGCTGATCATTTTCCCATGCTCCAGCATCTTTTTGCTGTCAATGACCAGATCCCGCCCCCCGGTATACCGGTTGCGGTCAATTTCTGTCCGTCCGTTTATGATTTCCCGTTCCTCGTCTGTAATGACTCCCAGACGGTCTAAGATTTCCTGATTCATCCGTCAAGGCCTCCTTTATGAAACATAGGGAAATAGGATCAGGTTTTTCCACCTGTCCTCTCCCATAGCGCTTTCTCCCAAGGCATAGGCATGGATCATATCATCCTTTGCCATCAGTTTGTAAATAACGGCTCCGGAGCTGTCCGTATCCTTGATCCATCGATCATCCTTAATAATCACGCCATCTGCAACCTGAAACTGCCAGACGGAAGTTTCCCCTTCTGCATTGGTGCTGGAATAGGCAATCTCTCCCTGCATCAGATCATTCTTAAAAATACCCCTTTTTGCATTGAGCTTCGTGATATCCTCTGTTACTCCGTCATAATAGTTGTAACCGCACTCTCCGTTCCCGTTCATCTTACCGTTCGCCCATGTTCCATAGGAGTAATCGTACCGCTTCCCCTCCTCCAGTTCCAGGACCTGCAGGGCAGTACATTCTCCCTCAGGCTTCCCATAATCAAAATTCCCGTAAAAAACGGTGGAGGCCTTTACAAATACCAGGCCCTTGCCAGTGGATATTTTCCCCCTCATCGCCGCTCCATCATACATGCAGGGAAACTCTTTCCAGGGGATGTCATAACTGTTTAATAGCCTGGCCGCTCCTTCTAAATCCCCCTGGTCAAAGAACCCGGTCAGTTGGGTTAAAAACTCCTTATCTCCGGGAGAAAGGGCTATTTCATCTGATAAAGTCTCACTGATTGTCTCACTGATAGTATCAGCCAATGCTTTTGGTTCCGCGTATTCTTCGTATTGATTTCCATTCCTGATGGTGCCTGCCAGGCTAAGCAGAAGCAAAAGCACCGTGATGAGCCCGATCCAAAGGAGGAGGCGGAGATTTTCTCTTTTTCTAGGATCCGTCCATTTCTCAAACACAAAATCCCTCCTTCCCGTCATCTACAGACCACGCCTGGCAAAGAAGCGCAAGGCCTGTCCTTATCTCTTCTTCCGTAAGGCTTGCAAACCCAAGAATAATGGTAGAAGGATACGTATTATTCTGTTCATGGATAAAGTATCCCGACATACCGTAAACCTTAACCCCATATTTTGCTGCCATATGGATGAGCTGGCTCTCCGCCCTTCCCTTACAGTCAGTTAAAAGAAGATGGAGTCCCGCATGTTCTCCTCTGATCAAGAACTGGCTTTCAAAAGATTTCAGACCTGCGGCCAATGCATCATGCTTTGCCTTATAGACTGCCCTCATCCGGTTCAAATGGCGTTCGTAATACCCCTCTGCCATAAACTGATAAAGAATGTTCTGGTCAATGCGGGATACAGTGGAAGCATAGAAATTCATCCGCTCCCGGTAAACAGCCAAAAGAGGGCCGGGCAGTACCATATAGCTTACGCGGATGGCCGGGGCAATGGATTTGGAAAAGGTTCCGTAATAAATTACACGGTTTCTTCCGTCCATTCCCTGTAAGGCAGGGATAGGCTTTCCCTTGTATCGGAATTCACTGTCATAATCGTCTTCAATGAGATACCGCCCTTCCTTTTCATAAGCCCAGACAAGAAGCTCCTGTCTCCGCTTTACCGGCATAACGATGCCGGTGGGATACTGGTGGGAAGGCATAACATAGGCAATATCCGCTCCGCTCTTTTCCAAAAGCTCCACATCCATGCCGGACCGGTCCATGGCAACGGGAAACACCTGGTATTTTAAGCTGTCAAAGACCCGGTATGCCTGCTTATACGTTGGATTTTCCATGGCGATCACACGGTCAGCTCCCAGGATCTGGGACAGCAGCATCAAAAGGTATTCGCTTCCGGCGCCTACGATGATCTGATCTGCCAGACAGTTTACCCCGCGGGCGGAATGGAGATACGAACGGATGGCCTCCCTGAGGGCCGGTTCTCCCTGGGGATCTCCCGGCATGAACATCTCCCGGTTATCATCTACCAGGGTGTTTTTCGATATCTTCCTCCATGTATTGAAAGGAAATGCACAAAGATCAATGCCTCTGGGTGAAAAATCCACCTTCCAATCCGGAACTTTTTCCTTATCAATGGAGGATGGACTAAGAAGGGAGGGGATTTTATCCCCTTGTTCCTGCCCGGTATGCACCAGATCCTCGATTCTGCATACAAAATATCCCTTACAGGGGACAGCCTCAATATATCCCTCCGATAAAAGCTGTTCATAAGCCATCTGGGTGGTGCTGCGGCTGACTTTTAAATTCTCTGCCAGCCTCCTTGTGGAAGGAAGGCGGTTAGCCGGTCTTAGATTCCCTTTTTTTATTTCTTCTTTGATATAGCTGTAAATCTGGCTGTAATAGGGCGACCCAGGCTGGTTCTTTAAAGGTATCATCAGCTCCATAAATAAGCTCCTTTCCTGCCCGTGTTTTTTGGCATTCAGATATTGTGTACACAAGTTGTCACTTAACCGGATATGAAGAAATGCCGCACGTCCTTATCTCTCCCGGTCATGCAGCATTCTACTTGTTTGACCTGCCGCCTGGCCTGTCAACGATTATTTTGTTATTTTAAATGAACTCTTTAATGAAACGATCCGGTTGAATACCAGCTGTTCCGGTCCGCTGTCCTTGCAGTCAACGCAGAAAAATCCGTTTCTCACGAACTGGAAGCTGTCATAAGCTTTTGCACTTAGAAGACCTGGTTCCACAAAACAGTTCTTTAAGATGATCAAAGAATTTGGATTTAAGTTTAAGCTGCCGTCTTCGTTAAGCTTTCCTTTTTCTTCGTCCACAATGTTTTCATACAGACGGCATTCTGCCTGTACTGCGGTGGAGGAAGCTACCCAGTGAATCGTTCCCTTTACTTTTCTGCCTTCAAAACCTGAGCCGCTCTTTGTCTCCGGGTCGTAGGTACAGTGAACCACAGTGACATTGCCGTCCTCATCCTTTTCGCAGCCGGTGCAGGTCACAAAATAGGCATTCATCAGGCGGACTTCATTGCCTGGGAAAAGGCGGAAGTACTTTTTAATGGGTTCTTCCATAAAATCTTCCCGCTCAATGTAAAGCTCTTTCCCAAAAGGAACCTTTCTCTCTCCTAATTCAGGATTTTCCAGGTTATTTGCAACATCCAGATACTCTATGGTATCCTCGGGATAGTTATCGATGACCAGCTTAATGGGATCCAGGATCGCCATCATTCTCGGCCTTTTTAACTTTAAATCCTCACGGATACAGTATTCAAGCATGGCATAATCAACAGAGCTGTTAGCCTTGGAAACACCTACCAGATCCACAAACATGCGGAGGGATTCCGGCGTATAGCCTCTTCTTCTTAACGCCGCAATGGATACCAGGCGTGGATCATCCCAGCCGTCAACGATACCGTCTTCTACCAGCTTCTTGATATAACGTTTTCCCGTTACCACATTGGTAAGATACAGCATTGCGAATTCAATCTGGCGGGGAGGATGAACGAATTCACACTCCACAACTACCCAGTCGTAAAGCGGTCTGTGATCCTCAAATTCCAGAGTGCAGATGGAATGGGTGATGTGCTCAATGGCGTCCTCGATTGGATGGGCAAAATCATACATAGGATAAATGCACCACTCATCGCCGGTGTTATGATGCGTCATACGGGCCACACGGTAAATAACCGGATCACGCATGTTGATGTTGGGAGATGCCATATCGATCTTGGCACGGAGAACTCTTTCCCCATCCTGATACTTGCCTTCCTTCATCTCTTCAAACAGCTTTAAATTCTCTTCTACACTGCGGTTCCGGTAAGGGCTTTCTTTTCCAGGAGTCTTAAAATCTCCCCGGTATTCCCTGATCTCCTCCGCAGTCAGATCACAGACAAATGCTTTTCCCTTCTTTATTAAAAGGACAGCACAATCATACATCTCCTGAAAATAATTGGACGCAAAGAAAAGACGGTCCTCGAAATCAGCTCCCAGCCACTTCACATCTTCCATGATGGATTCTACAAATTCTGTCTTCTCTTTTGTCGGATTCGTATCGTCAAAACGGAGGTTGAACTTTCCACCATACTTCTGAGCCAGGCCATAGTTAAGTAAAATCGATTTTGCATGTCCGATATGCAGATAGCCGTTAGGCTCCGGCGGAAATCTGGTCTGCACATGATCATAAACACCCTCTGCAAGATCCTTATCTATCTCCTGTTCAATAAAGTTTTTAGAAACTACTTCTTCTTTGTTCTCTTCCATTTCTCTTCCTCCATGTCAGTAATCCCAATATTACACTATCATACCATACTTCATCCATTTAGGAAAGGGGGAAAATACAGCAAAGAACCGGGCTTTTGGCGGATCGATCATTCATTTTCTTGAGGCCTTTTCCCAGGCCGGGCGGTTTTTTTCATACTGCTCATTGATCCAGTCCACAGCCTGTCCCCGTCCCTCTTCCGTAAAAGGAAATGAGGCTTTTATTTTCTGCTCCTCAGGAGTCGCTTCATAGCAATAGGGTTCCGGATATACCACGGCAGAAAATTCCTCTTCCTCCTTTGCCACCCGGTAACGCATTCCTTTCATGCTTCCGGTGTAAGCCTCTTTTTTAAAAAACTGTATGGGTACGAAGGTATCTTTATTAAGCATTTATATTCCTCCTTACATATGGCTTTATCTATTGAAACCCTATACCAGTATTATGCCCTTGTCAAGAAAATCCTATGTTACCATGTAAAAACAAAAGGCTGCGGCGCAGGCTCATGTAAACAGCCGGCACCGCAGCCAAAGGGCTTTGCTCCCATATATTCCTTTGCTGACAGCATTACTTATGTACGCCAGGCCCTGTTTTCTTCTTTCCTGAGCTATTTGAAACCCCAGGTCCGACCTCACCGTCTTTTGAAGGAGCGCTTGTTGAAGTCTCTGTCTCCGGTTCCTTGGTCGCAGGAGGAGCCGCAGTCGTTGGCGCTGTTGTTGCAGGCGGAGCCGTCGTCGGCGCCTCCGTAGGCTTCGCTGCAGTGGTCGGCTCAGTGGCGGGCTTTGTCTCTGCGGGCTTTGTCTCTGCCGGCTTTGACGTTCCGTTAGAAGCTGTCTGGGATTCCGTTCCAGGCAGATGATAGCAAAGAACCGGAACTCCTGCTGCTATATTTTCAAAGATGGTCTTTGCCACAGCCGGGGGCAGGTTGACACAACCGTGGGAACCGCCGGTCTTATAGATGGTTCCGCCGAAGGTACTGCGCCATGTAGCATCATGGAGGCCGATATTTCCGTTAAATGGCATCCAGTAAGATACGGGAGTCCGGTAAGTTTCTCCCTTTAGTGTCGCATCCCTTTGCTTATAGGTAAGGGGAAATACGCCTGCAGGAGTGGACCAGCCCTTTGACTCATTGCCTGATACGAAATCTGATTCTACCAAAAGCTTTCCGTCTTTATAAAAATACAGGTGCTGGGCTGTTAAATTGATTTCCACATACGTGGTGCCGTAATCGTTTTCTCCATGGCTGGCTGCCTTCTGTTTGTAGACAGGCTCTCTTACCTGGCTTTGCCCGGAACGGATCAGCTCTGCCAGTTCATCCGCTTCCTTGCTTTGATCGATTTTCCAGCCATAGCTGCCACCCGTGATTCTTACGGTCTGCCCATAGGAGGTCTTTAAGTTTTTGGCCCTGGTGGATGTATCATACTGGGAAGCCAGCTCTTTCACGTAGGCAGAAACAGAGGAGCTGCTTAAATAAACCTTGCCATCCTCACCAATCCCGATCCACTTGGAAATCGTATCACCGTTTAACACCTTTTTTTCATTTCCAAAGCTGTATGTAATTGTGGCATTGGCATATTTGTTCAATGTCTGTACCTGCTCGATCAACTGGGGATCGTCAGCAGGAATCTGAGGCCTTACATAAGCCCCAAGCTCTTCTAAGGAAATTTCCGGGATTAAGCCCATCACAGCTTCGGAAATTCCTGATTTCACCTTCTCCGG
>DEYX01000164.1 GCA_002365025.1 Hungatella sp. UBA3147
TCTCCCATATCTACCGGGAATACATCGACAAGTATCAGTCTCAGGCAGATGCCGGGGACTTCCCAGGTGGATACAATTACATGCATTGCACCATCTACGATAATATCAATATTACCCAGGAGCGCTTACGGGAGATTGAGAGCCGGTACGATAAAAATAGTATCTGGTATTTGCGGGATATTAAGGGACAAAGGATCATTGCTAATGGCCTGATTTACCGGAGATTCGCTGATGATACCAGCACAAAACAATTCACATTCCGAATGCAGGATAAGCCTAAGGATATCATGGAAATTATCCTGGGGATTGACTTTGGTGGATCTGGATCCGGTCATTCATTCACTGCTACAGCTATAACACGAGGGTATAAAGAGGTCATTGTCCTGGCTTCTGAATGGATCGGCTGCAAGGACGAGAAGGGAAATCAGATTGAGATTGATCCAGATATGTTGGGGACGATGTTCTGTAATTTCTGCCAGAAGATCATATCACGGTATGGATTTATAACAACAGTATACGCAGACAGCGCAGAACAGACTTTAATAGCTGGCATCCGCAGCAGTTTACGCAAACATGGCCTATCATGGGTCCGTGTGGAGAATGCCCTTAAAACCGAAATAAACGATAGAATCAACGCTACCGCCATTCTTATGGCACAGGGGCGCTTTTATTATGTAGCGAGCGAATGCCAAAGCTTAGTAGATGCATTGAGTACAGCTGTATGGGACACTAAGGAATTGACAAAGAATGTAAGGCTTGATGATGGTACAAGCGACATAGACAGCTTAGACAGCTTCGAATATACCTTTGAACGGCTAATTAGTCGGTTAATCAAATACGGATAGGAGGTGGTAAAGATGCGATACAGTAAAATGCTCACGATGATACAGCAGGTATTAAATAAAGACTCTGATGTGAAGATTGACTTTGCTCTTACATCAAATATGGCAAATCAAATTGAATTGTGGTCCCGTTTGTATGAGGGGAAATCCCCATGGCTGTCTGAAACAGTGCAGAGTGCGGAACTACCTGCAGCCATAGCCTCAGAGGTTGCCAGAATGATCACGCTGGAGCTTAAGTCAGAAGTATCAGGAAGTGCCAGGGCCACATACATAAGCCAAACATACAAAAAAATCCTTTCCTCCCTCCGGTTACAGACAGAATACGGCTGTGCAAAGGGCGGCCTGATATTTAAACCGTATGTAACATCAAAAGGGATTGAAGTGCAGTATGTACAGGCAGATAGCTTTTTCCCGATTGATTTTGATGGATCCGGTAATATGACAAAATGTGTTTTCATGGAGCAGTTTCGAAAGGGAGACAAGGTATACTCCAGATTAGAAATACATGATCTGACGGGTGAGTACCTCACGATTCAAAACAGAGCCTTTATATCTACAAATGATTACAGCCTTGGCAGCGAGATAAGTATAGGCATGATAGACAGATGGTCTGAACTTGCGCCAGAAGCTAAATTATCAGGTGTGGATAGGCTGCCATTTGGTTATTTCAAGGTCCCACTGGCCAATAATCAGGATACCGATAGCCCGCTTGGTGTATCCGTGTATTCACGGTCGGTGGGATTAATCAGAGAAGCGGATAAGCGGTACAGTCAGATCAACTGGGAATATGATGCAAAAGAGGCGGCAGTGCATATTGCAAGCAACCTACTAAAATATGACAAGAACCGAGATAAATTCAATTACCCTGGAGGAAAAGACCGGCTGTACAGAGAGGTTGAGTATAATAATGGTGCAGTTGATAAGCCATTCATGGATACATACTCCCCTGATATCAGGGACGCATCACTGTTTAATGGCTTCAATAATCAGCTAAAGCGAATAGAGTTCAATTGTAATCTGGCATACGGTACCTTGTCAGATCCTCAGAATATTGATAAGACAGCCACCGAGATAAAGACCAGTAAGCAGCGGTCATATACATTCGTCTCAGACTGCCAGATGGCTCTACAAGGTGCATTGGAAGATATGGTAAAAGCTATTGATTTCTACTGCAGCCTATATAAGTTGGCGCCCACAGGTAGTTACCAAATGACATTTGACTGGGACGACAGCATCGTTGTTGATGCTGAAACAGAACGAGAGCAGGACAGGAAAGACCTAGCAGCTGGTATCATGCGCCCGGAGGAGTACCGCGCTAAGTGGTATGGTGAGACCGAAGAACAGGCAGCGGAGAGGCTTCCAAAGCCAGCGTTAACAGAAGAGTGATAAAGTATAGGGGGTGAGCATTTGACGCCAGATGAACTTGAAAAGCTTCCGAAGCCAATAGAGCGAATCATGACAGCCATGGAAATGTCTATCATGGCGGAGATTGTGGAGCGCATAGAAAACGCAGGATTAATTACTCCACTCATTGACTGGACCCTTAGCCGTGTGGTAGCATTCGGTGAAAGTAAGGCAAGGATTAAGAAAATAATCAGTGATACGCTGAAAGACAGTGATCTACAGATAGATAAAATCTATGAACATGCAATAAATGCTGATTATGTCACTAACAAGGAGCTTTATCAGGCCGTTGGAAAGGATTATATTCCGTATCAGGATAATAAATGGATACAACAAATTGTATCTGCAGTAAAAGAACAGACAAAGGACAGCCTGCGACCCATGGAGAATATTACCCAGACTACAGGCTTTAATGTGATGGTGGGAAAGGTAAAGGTGTTTACTCCGCTTTCTGAATACCTTGAAAAGACTCTTGATAAAGCAATGATGGAGATTACAACGGGAGTAAAAACATACAGTCAGGCCATTAATGGTGTAATTGATGAAATGACCTCCAGCGGATTGCGTACCGTTGATTATGCTTCTGGTAGATCGGACCGTGTAGAGGTAGCGGCAAGGCGTGCAGTTATGACAGGAGTTGCACAACTTACTGACAAGGTCAATGAAAAGAATGCCAATGAGCTAAATACGGACTACTGGGAAGTAGAATGGCACATGGGAGCCAGAAACACGGGTACAGGATTTATGAATCATCAAGGTTGGCAGGGTAAGGTGTACAGCTCAGAAGAGATGCGGACTGTCTGCGGCCTGGGTGAAATGTTAGGCTTTGCCGGAATCAATTGCTATCACATTCGTTTTGCATTTATTCCTGGAATCTCGAAAAGGAAATACACCGATGAATGGCTATTGGGGCAGAACCGACGTGAGAACACAAAGAGAACATTCAACAGAAAAGAGTATGATACATACGGCGCCATTCAGTACCAAAGAAAGCTTGAACGTACGATCCGAAAACTAAAACAGGATATCAAACTTCTGAAAAAAGCAAAAGCAGAGCCAGACGACATATCAGCAGTTAAAATCAGGCTGCGAGTTACTTCCAAAATATATACGGACCTATCAAAAGAAATGGATATTCCACAACAACTGGAAAGAATTTATACACCAAAAACTGCTTCCATGCAGTAGAGAGGCGGTGATCCGAAATATCTCCCATTAAGGCGCTGGGTCATGCGTCTTATTTTTGTACCAAAACCGCCAGATGATTAGGCGTTAAACAGTCGGCCTTTGCGTGTCTCTACACGTAAAACAGAGTAAAGGAAGGGATAAGAACCATGAAAAGAGAAGATTTGACAGCAAAAGGACTGACACCTGAACAGGTGGAATTTGTTATGGCAGAGTACGGGAAAGAAATTAACCCGCTCAATGCAGAGATAAACGGATATAAAGCACAGCTTGTAACAGCGCAGACAGCCTTAAAAGCAATGGAGGGCGTAGACGTAGAAGCCTTAAAAACACAGGTTTCAGATCTGACACAAAAGTTATCTGGTAAAGACACGGAGATTCAGCAAATTAAAGCAGATTCCCAGTTCAATGAGCTGTTGAAAGATGCAATCCGGGGTGTAGGTGCAAGGAATGAAAAAGCAGTAATGCCATTTCTGGATATTGACAGCCTTAAAAAGAGCAGTAACCAAACCCAGGATATTCAGGCAGCGCTAGAAGCAGTGAAGAAAGATAACGATTTTCTGTTTCAGCCAGCGCAGAATACACCTAAATTTGTTTCTTCTACTCCTGGAATCAATCAGAATGTGGAAGACAAGAAGACACAGGCGAATGAAGCATTAAGAAGTATTTTAGGAAGAGAATAAGGAGGATTTAAACTATGGCAGTACATATTACAAGCAGAGCTGATGCGGAGGCGATTATCCGCGAGCAGGTAGTAAACAATATTTTCCAGGACGCACCAAAGCAGTCAACATTCATGTCTATGGCTAGAAAGTTGCCAAACATGACCAGCAACCAGACCCGTATGAGGGTGCTTGATTTCCTGCCTACTGCTTATTGGGTGGAAGGTGATACAGGAATGAAACAGACCTCTAAGCAGGCATGGGATAATGTTTATATTAATGCTGCAGAGCTTGCGGTCATTGTGCCAATTCCGGAAGCCGTTTTAGATGATGCAGAATTTGATATTTTTGGCGAAATCACACCGAGAGTAAACGAGGCTATCGGTCAGAGAGTAGACAGCGCGATCATCTTTGGGGCTAACCGCCCGGCTAACTGGCAGAATGACA
Organism: Hungatella sp. UBA3147; assembly: GCA_002365025.1. Classification (GTDB taxonomy): domain Bacteria; phylum Bacillota; class Clostridia; order Lachnospirales; family Lachnospiraceae; genus Lacrimispora. Next base: position 4,541 of record DEYX01000164.1, read on the forward strand.
TTGTTACACTGGCAAGGCAGGCTGGGAATAACGTGGCGGTAGGCTCGAACCCGGATTATTACAATTTGCTCTTAGGTGAGAATGGTGTAATCTCCAAGGTGGAAGAAGATGGCTATATGGCAACCGGTGCGCTGGCAGCCATGACTATGAGAGCAAAGCTGAGAGGGGTTCGTGCAACTGATGGATCATTAATCTTCAAATCTGATATGCAGGGATCCACAAACTATGCCCTTGATGGTGCACCTATGTATTTCCCACAGAATGGCGCCTATGACAATAGTATTGCACAGCTGATTGTCGGTGACTTCAAGCAGGCTGTTTATTCCATTCGTCAGGACATCACTGTGAAAATTCTTGACCAGGGAGTCATTCAGGACCCTTCAACAAAGGAAATCGTCTACAACTTGGCACAGCAGGATATGGTTGCCCTTCGTATCGTATTCCGTATGGGGTGGGCGCTTCCGAACCCTGCAACAAGAATGGATGAAGATCGGACGGGCTGCCCGTTTGCATACCTGGAGCCAGCTACTCCGGTTACTACTCAGAAAGTAACCTTTACCGTAGAGGATAATGCAGAGACACCGGAGGCTATCGCAGGAGCAATTATTGATGTGAATGGATCCAGACAAAAAACTAATGCTTCCGGTGTGGCAGAGTTCAACTTAAGACCAGGCACATATCCGGCTAAGATCAAGAAATCAGGATATGGTACGATCACTGAGACCGTTTCCGTAGTGAATGCAGCAGTAACCAAGGATATTACGCTCATAAAAACGGAATAAGTAAAGGAGGCCGGAGCTGATGAAAGTCTATGCTGATGATGGATTTTACAAAGACAAATATCTGCTAGGAAGAAAGCCGGCTATCAGCGCCGGCTTTAACTTCTATGCCAGGAGTGCCAGCCGGATCATGAACAGCCTGACATTCGGGAGAATTGATAAACTGAACGATTTGACGGAAGATATCAAGATGTGCTGCTGTGAGATTGCAGAGCGTTGTTATACCATCGAGAAGGAACGCAAAGCGGCTGGGGGTAAAACTTCTGAAAAGATTGGTACTTATTCTGCCACATTCTCTGATAAGGTTCTTTCAGATACAGAGATTAGTACCACAGACGCTTACCGGATTATGAATAAGTGGCTCAGTGAGACCGGGCTACTATATAGGGGGATATGACATGTTTACCAACGCAGACGCAACAATGTATTTATACAGCAAGGAAAACGGCGTAGAGAAGTATACAAGGCTCCCGATTGAGGGCGTGTACTGGGAAGAAATATCTCAATCAACTCTATTAAGGACGGGACAGAAAAACTCTGCTTCTGTCCTTCTGGTGATACCACTGGAAAGCCTGGAAGCTCCTGTTGAATTTACACCGGGTAAAGACATAGCTGTAAAGGGGATCATTGAAGATGAAATCGACAGCAGTTCACAGGCTGCCTTGTCAAAATCTTTGACAGCATTTAAAGCAGCCCATAAGTTTATCACGATAACTTCGGCAGATGCAAAACTGTATGGTAGCGAAGCGGTGCAACATTATGAGCTTTCCAGCAAATAGGAGGCGGTAGAGTGAAGGTTGAACTTGATATGCTCTCAAAAGAGGAACTGTTAAAACGCCGTGGTCTGCAAAAAGGTGGGCCGGTACAGAAGTTCATAGATAGTGAATCCATGCGGTATATGAGCGATTACATGCCTCGTAGACAGGCTGGGGAGCTGGAACACATGATGGTGCTTGGAACGGTCATAGGATCCGGTCAGATTGATATTCCGGGGCCATACGCTCATTACCTTCATGAAGGAATCTTATTTGTTTCACCGACAACCGGCAGCCCTTGGGCCAAGAAAGATGAAATCAAGATTCCAACGGGCCGGGAGTTACAGTATACCGGTGCTCCAATGCGTGGAAAGAAGTTCTTTGACCGCATGGCGGCAGACCATAAAGACGATATCCTAGTAGGTGCGCAGGCAGTAGCAGATAGGGGGATTTAAACATGACCATCATTGATTTTATGAGAAAGAAACTATCAGAGTATCCAAAGATCCAGGAATTTCTTGCGGGAGAAGAATTACATATTGATTTTACGGATCCTGATGCAACCAGCTACGGCCTTTCGAGTGCCGGGGATACCCTTGTAAAGGGAGATATATTGGGGAACCAACAGCGCAGGCATAGCTTTTTATTATTTGCAGTATGCCAATCCTTTACGGATTACTGTCGGCTGGCAAACAGCAACTTCCTTCTGGAACTGGCATACTGGCTGGAAATGCTTCCGGAAGAGGACGGAATTCATGCAGAAATTGACGGAAAGACATTAAACGTAAATTTTTTAAAAGCAACTACAGCAAATGCCATGGCCATGCAGCCTATGGGTGCAACTGTAAATGATGGCATACTGTACCAGATACAGATTTATGCCTACTACGAAATAGAAATGGAGGAATTTTAATCATGGCAGTTATTGGTAAAATTAAGCGCCAGTATATGGCACACTACATTAATGCCGCTAAGCCAGGAGATCCAGCAGAGTATCAGAGACTCGGAAAGGATCTGGAAGAGTATAAAGTGGAAATGAATGCCAACGTTGAAACCAAGAATAATATTCTTGGAGAAACATCGGTAATCCTTGACAGCTATCAGCCGCAGGCCAGTGTAGAACCATATTATGCAGAAGTCGGGAGCGCATTATTTGAAAGGCTTCAGGATATCATTGACGAGCGTCAGACCCTTGATGAATTAGTGACTGATGTTGTGGAAGTTCATACATGGGAAAGCCCAACAGCTGGAAAATATACAGCCTATAAAGAAGAAGCCATCATCGAGGTGAGTAGTTACGGTGGTGATACAACCGGGTACCAAATTCCATTCAACCTTCACTATACCGGTGCAAGGACAAAGGGAACTTTTGATCCTACAACTAAAACATTTACTGCGGGATCTTCTGGATCCGGAGAATAGGAGTGATGTAGATGAAGAGTCTTAAGTTTAACGAAGGTCTTGAAAGTTTTATGGTAAATGACGATCCGAGCAGGGTGATTTATTTTAACCCTGCTGATCCGGAAATCATAAACCGTCTGTTGAAAATGCAGAGTGATTTTCAGGACTACAAGCCGGAGGAGGACATAGAGCTGAAGCCTGATGGAAGTCCGAAAAATAAGCTTGAAAAAGAAGCTGCCTATGTAGCGGAATTTACCAAGGCAATGAGAAAAGCCATTAATGATGTGTTCAATGCGGATATGTTTGATACCGTCTTTAACGGGCAGTCACCGCTTTGTATTGTAGGTGCCAGAGGGAAGGAAAAGTACTTATTTGAGGAAGTCATAGATGCTCTAATGGGGCTTATGGGACCGGCTATTGAGGCATATAATCGGAAATCAGAGAAGAAGATGAATAAGTATCTGGGAGATATTTAAAAATGATCGGGGCATTACCGGCCTGCTTGAATGTATGCGGAGTGGAGTATCCCATTGAAACCGATTTTAGAAACATTCTGATTGGATTAACCGCCTGCGCTGATCCGGAGTATAACGATAGAGAAAGGCTGTACATATTGATGAAGCGACTCTTCCGGGATCATTTAAAGGAAATCCCGGAAGATTGCATTACAGAGGCGGCAGAAAAGGCTAAATGGTTTATTGACTGCGGTCAGGTGGCAGAAGATAAAAAGCCTCCTTTAAAAGTTATTGACTGGGAGCAAGACGAACCCATTATCTTTCCAGCAATAAATAAATTAGCTCATAGGGAGGTTCGGTCCGTGGAATATATCCATTGGTGGACCTTTATGGGTTACTTTATGGAAATTGAAGAGGGAACTTTTTCTATGGTTTTGGGAATCAGGCAGAAGATTGCTAAGGGAAAGAAGCTGGAGAAATGGGAAGAAGAATTTTATCGAAACAACAAAGCTCTTTGCGATATTAAGACTCGGTATACGCAGGAAGAACAGGCGGAAATCGAATATTTAAATCAGATATTTGGATAGGCGCTGTGAAGCGTCTTATTATAATGCCCGGAAATGAGGTGAAAGCATGGCTTTTGATGGGAGCCTTAAATTTGATACTAAGGTGGATACGAGCGGTTTCGATGAAGGAAGTTCAACTCTAAAAAATGCAATGGAAAAGCTTACATCTACCATCGAAAGATTATCAGATAATATCACAAGATCTTTTCATGGAGCAGGTAAAGCGGCAGAGGGAGTTGGAAGCAGTGCAGAAAATGCCGCCTCTCAGGTAGAAGAGATCGCGAAAGCTGCCAAGAAGGCCCAAGATGAAACTGCAGCACTTAAGGGGCAAATGGATGAAATCTCGGTGAATCATGGCGAAAAAGCCACAGAGCCTATGGCAGAACCACGGGCTTCACATGCACCAGGAGAGTATCAGACATATGGAAACGAAGTCCAGGAATTTGTGGATAATTATGTGAAGAACATGGGCAAAGCGTCGGAATCCACTAATGAATTTAAGTCAGAAATCGAATCTCTTTCCGGGCAATTAAAGCAGATGGAATCCCAGGGATTATATTTTGGTGATGAAGAATATGACAATGCTTTCTTGAAACTTGCAAAGGTAAAACAAGCCTTGTCTGACTACAAAAAAGAAATGTTAAGCCCCACTGAAATACCAGTCAAGTTTGACATGAACTCATTCGAGGGACAGAAACAACAGCTTAAAGCAAAACTCGCAGAATTAGGGAGTCAGGGAATATCTCTTGGAAATCCAGATTATGATTCTACCTATGTAGCCCTTCAAAGGGTAATTCAGGCTGAAAACGAATACAAAAAGTCCTTGCTTAGTTCCAATGAAGAAACAAGCAAGTTTTCTACTTGGATGAAAATAGCCGCGAACAGTGGACAGAAGCTTTTCGGTGTTGTGCAGAAACTTGGTGGTGCAGGATTCAAAAAGATTGGTAATGTTGCTAAGAAAGCGGCCGGCAGCCTCATGGATGTTGGAAAGTCTTTTCTGTTTGGGAAAAAACAGGCGGGAGGATTTCATCGTAGTCTTGGAGGAATCTTAAAACGTTTGATTTTGTTTTCGATTATCCGCAAGATTATCAGTGGAGTTGCCACAGCCTTCAAGGAAGGAACGCAGAACTATGCCCAGTATTCCAGTAGCTTAAATTCTATTATGAGCTCCTTTGTTTCCACCTTGGATCAGTTAAAAAACAGTGTTGCAGCAGCTTTTTCACCAATTACATCAATAGTAGTTCCTATCTTAGACGTGCTGGCACAGAAATTGATTTACGTAATAAACCTGATCGGACAATTTTTAGCGGCTCTGTCTGGAAAAGGAATGTTTACAAAAGCGGTAAGGATTAATAAGGATTATGCTGATGGTCTGAAAAAGACAGGAGGAGCAGCAAAGAAGGCCGGAAAAGATATGAAGAAAGCCCTAGCTCCCTTTGATGAACTAAACCAGCTCCAACAGCAGGCAAATGATTCAAAAAGCAATGGGGCCGGTGGTGTGGATCCGTCCCAGATGTTTACTGAGTCTAAGATTGACAGTGAAATCAGTGATTTCGCAGGTCGTATTATGAAAGCTTTTAAGGCTGGAGATTTTGCAGCAATCGGTCAGATCATTGGAGAAAAGATAAACGACGAAGTTCAGAGATTCACCAATTTTATCAGCTGGGATAATGCTGGTGCAAAGATCACGGCTTTTGTCACCGATTTTACGGATTTATTCAACAGCCTTGTTAGAACAATAGACTGGTATTCCATTGGAGTTATGATGGGGACAGGTACCAATACCCTGGTTAATACTCTATATTTGCTTATAACTCAGCTTGACTGGGGTCTTATTGGTGAAGCATTCGCCCTGGGATTGAACGGAACAATCGATACCATTGACTGGGCAAAGATCGGTCTTTTATTTGCAGCGGGCTTGAGTAGTTTATTTACTATGGCTTCACACTTTGCTGAAACTTTTGACTGGACTGGATTCGGCAGTTCTATTGCATTAAGCCTCAGTACATTTTTCCAAAACTTTGACTGGGCAGGAGCCGGGACAGCGGTCAGCGATATCGTAATAGGTTTATTAGGTGCATTGATCACTTTTGTTGTAGAAACTGACTGGTGGGCATTCGGGGAAGGTGTTGCAACATCTCTGGAAAATATAGACTGGTCCACGGTAGCAAACAGGCTGTTTATGGCAATCGGGGCAGTACTTGGCGGTATTGCTGCCTTTTTAGGTGGTTTAATATCAGATGGAGTAGAAGCCGCTCAGACATACTTCCAAGAAAAGATTGAAGAGTGTGGGGGGAATGTAGCTCAGGGAATTCTAAAAGGAATTAGTGATGCACTTGTTGGAATTGGAGGCTGGATAAAAAAGAATATATTTGATCCATTTATCAATGGTTTTAAAGATGCATTTGGCATTCACAGTCCATCAACCGTCATGGCTGAAATGGGTAAATACCTTTGGGACGGGTTCTGCAACGGAATAAAGAACTTCTTCTCAAATCCAGGAGCATTCATAAAAGCCAATATTACAGATCCTTTTGTAAACGGGATTAAGGGGCTTCTTGGTATCCATAGCCCTTCTACAGTACTCAAGGAAATTGGAGGGTATACAGTTGATGGATTTAATCAGGGAGTAGAGAACGGTCAAAGCAACTCACAGAGCATAGTTCAAAAATGGGCTTCCGGTATTTCAAACTGGTTTACCAGCAAGCTTGGCCTTTCAGGAAACAATTCAGATGAATCAAAGAAATGGGCCACCGGTATCATATCCGGTTACAACAGTGCTATAAGCCAGGATTATACAAAATCCCAAAGTATAATGGAGACCTGGGCGGACGGCATACGGAAATGGTTCACCGGAGAAGGGGAAGGGAAAGGCGTAAATGAAGCAGCTTGGAAGAAATTTGCAGACCAGATAATCAATGCCTTTAAGGAGAAAATACAGTCAGGATTTTCCGATTCACGTGCACCTATGGAATTATGGTCTAATAACCTGAGATCATGGTTCTGGGGGGATTCCAATTACACAGGTACCGGTGGACTATACAATGTATTTTATATGATGGCAAAGCGTATCAATGAAGGGTTTGCAAACGGTATTTCCGACTTTTCCGACCTGACAAAAGCAGCAATGACAAAGTGGGCGCAGGGTGCCATACAGGAAGCTAAAGAAGGACTTGATATACATTCACCGTCAAGAGAATCATACTCCATTGCAGAGTATTTTATCCAAGGATTTAACAATGGTATCTCTGACATGGCAAAGTCTTCCGCAGGTGCAGTTAAGAGCTGGCTTGATGGTGTTAAGAATGTACTTGATGGAGCCGATCTACAGCTTTCTACAGGGATTAATGTTCCAAACGCAGCATCCTATCTTCCAAAGATGGCACAGGGTGTTGTTGTGCCGCCCAGAGCAGGAGAGTACCAGACACTTAAAAACTCTGCAGAGGGAAACTCCTTCTTAGAGGGACTTTCAGAGCTTATTAAGCAATTGAAGTCTACCGGCGGGCAGGGAACCGATACTGGTGATGGTAACATAAACCTTAATCTGTACCTTGGCGAGGATATAGTATACCAGACTGTGGTGAGCAAAAACCAACAGGTAGTAAGAAATACAGGAACTAATCCACTAATGGAGTAAAGGAGGGAGAATATGGCATTTCAAGGCTGGCTGGTAAAGTTCGGGAATACAGTTCTCCCAAACAGTTACTTAGAAAAATATGACGAAACACCAAACCAAAGGCTGGAACTTGACGCTTACAGAGAATCAGCCACGGCAACGCTCAGGAGGACCACCTCTCCCTACTTTAAGTCAAAAATAGAGATACCAATCCGCAAACTGTATTATGGTGAAAAGATGGTCTTAAAGGCTATCGTGGATTCTGGAATCACCAATGCAGTGGAACGAAAGGTAAACCTTACATACTGGAATAGCGAGATCATGGACTATGCAAGCGGAGAATTCTATATGCCAGATATCAAGTACACAATCAGTCATATAGACAGGAATCGGCTGAACATGGTCTATGATCCGTTTACCATAACTTTGATAGAATATTAGGAGGTGCAAGGTGTTAAGTATTCCAGAAGAAATAAAAGCATTATATCGGAAGCCTAACAGCTCAATTGATACTTGGCGAACCTTTAAAATGCGTTTTTACGATAAAGATATCAATTTCCTGTATCCGGGTGATGATGTGTGGCCATCAGATAATTTGTTCCCGGTTGACGATACGCCAATTTATACCATAGATGGGAAGCAGGTGCCTGATGATAACCTTGTTTTAACACAGGTACTATGTTCTACGGAATCCCTGACATTTGGCCAGTGTGGTTCAGCCATGGTAGAGGTAACGGTGGCCGATGTATTGATGGACCTAACCGGGAAGTGGTTTACATTATCCATAGAGGCAGGCGGCTATGAAATGATGCTTGGAATCTACAAGGTTGATAGCTTTGAGAGACAGGCAGACAGGACAAAGAGAAAGATTGTGGCATATGACCGTATGCTTAATTTCGCCGTAGATGTTGCTGACTGGTACCAGGGACTTAAATTTCCAATGACATTGAAACAGTTCCGTACTTCCCTATGTGAGTATGTAGGCGTACAGCAAAAAGACGTTTCTTTACCGCTGGATAATATGCAGGTGACAAAGACCATTGATCCGTCCCAGATATCCGGCCGTGATGTGATGAAATCTATCTGCGAGATAAACGGGTGCTTTGGTCAGATTGATGCAACCGGAAAGTTTAAATATGTATTCCTTGGAGCCTCTGGTCTTTATCCATCAGAGGAGCTTCACCCAGCAGATGATTTGTTCCCTTCCGAGTTGGAGGGAGAGACACTATCACATCACAAGCAAGCCACTTATGAGGATTATCTTGTATACGGAATCGACATGGTTCAGATTAGGCAGGAAGAAGGGGACGTAGGAGTCGTATATGGAGGAGGTAAGAACGCCTATACCGTACAGGGGAACTTCCTTGTTTATGGAAAGGGTTCTGCAGACCTCCTTAACATAGCAGCTACACTTCATAGTAATATATCAGGCAAATCCTATAGGCCATGCAGAATTGTGACGCAGGGACTTCCGTGGGTAGAACCGGGTGACGGAATCATCTGCTACACCACCGATGATGTAATTGAGACATACTGCCTAAAACGTACAATAAAGGGCATACAGGCCATGATGGATACCTATGAAGCTAACGGTACTAGGGAAAGAAAACAAAACTTTGGTATTCAGGCTCAAATCATACAACTTGAAGGAAAAACGGCTGTTATTAAGAAGTCTGTGGAGGAAGTATCTGTCAAGGTAACTGACCTTAAAGAATACACCGAAGCGCAATTTAAAATCACTGCTGATCAGATCCTTGCGGAAGTTACTAGGGCAAAGCAGGCAGAAGCATCATTAAGTATCAGGGCTGACCAGATAGCTTTATCTGTAACAAACCTTACAAATGATACTAATTCAAGATTTACGCAGACAGCCGAACAGATCGCCCTTAAGGTAAGTAAAGGGCAGGTATCTTCACAACTTTCAGTAGAAAGTGATAAGGTAACGATATCCGGTAACCGGCTCATTGTAAACAGTACGAATTTCAAGCTTGACGGAAATGGAAATGCCACTTTCAGTGGTGATGTAAGAGGAGCTCATATTTTCGGTAGTACGATTGAATCAGATGTGTTTTATGCTGGTGATAATGCTGTTGGATTCGGAGATTATTATGTGAGTGCCAACGGTAGTAACGTATTGCGTTCAAACAACGGGTGGTTCAAAGTAAATTCACAAGGGCCTCCAGCTGGCAGCCCAGGCGGAGATTATGCTTCTTTATACATTGGTGGACAGATGTATAGCGGGGTGAATATAAAAGGCACTGGTGTAATTGAAACGAGTAGTATTAATTGTAAAGACGATATATTTTTCCCCAATGACAGTTGGTCGGGCGGTTGGGGAGTATTACGTATGTTGAAAGATTTATATAATAGAGTAGATAGTTTGGAAGATTTAATTTAGTAATTATTATTTACTAATGTATAATAAGTGGTATACTTTAAGTAAAATCATTAAGGAGGTTTTACGATGAAAAAAGTACCATTTATGCTACTAACATTTGCTATGGCAATAATTATGTGTAATAATATTTATGCTGGCGAATGGAAAAATGATGCCAATGGCTGGTGGTATCAATATGACGATGGAAGTTATTCTGTAAATGCCTGGAAAGAAATTGATGATCATTGGTATTACTTTAATGAGAGCGGGTATATGCTAACTGATACAACCACGCCAGACGGTTATAAACTCAATAAATCAGGTGAATGGGATGGAAATCCAATAAAAGAGCCAGGAGCAATGCCTATGAATAAAGGATATGTATTTAATGAATCAGGTAAATGGGTGAGCAAGGGAAAGATTCCAGCAGGTGATTATATTTATTATCCTACTGAAGGTTTAAATAGAATACCTATCGTGAGAGGTTCTTCTTGTACCTTGGCTGAATCTAATTATATAAGAATATATGATGATGATGTATTAGAGCCAGGAAACTATGTACCAATTCACGAAGCTGGTGAATTAGATATTACAAGAGAGGGTACTTTCCTTGTTGGGAAGGACATTAAAGAGGGCACTTACAATTTAACCAAAGCTAAAAAAGATGATGGAAAAACTGTAAATATTGCATTATGCACAGTCTTTAACACAATACCATCTAGTAAAGATGAGTATGCACCTCAAAAAAATATAGCTACAGAATTTTATGTCGGTGAAAAACGTAATAACACTGTCACTGTAAAAAATGGACAGTATGTACAGGAAATTGAACGTAATGCGAATTTT
>DEYX01000149.1 GCA_002365025.1 Hungatella sp. UBA3147
TATTTACTTAATACTTTTTGAGACGGGGATTCGAACCCCTTGGTTCAAGTCGGCCTAAATTTTGCTTTCTTTTTCACTCTTCCTCCTTTATTTACTGCAAGCATGAATGGGTTTTCAGCCCTTTTATGTAAAAAAAACCGAAAAAAACTGCATAGTGCGGTCTTTTTCGGTAAATTGCAAAAAAATAGCCGCAGTCAATTCAGACTGCGGTTAAAAACTCATTGAAGCAGCTCCTGTTTAGAGCCGTCACTCATCCCTTGATGTCGATCATCATGAGATTCTATCTTCACTGAGGCAGACTGAATTAATATAAAATAATTTTTCTATTCTATTCATTCCATTTGTATAATAGTTACGTTTCATAGTATCTGCCTCCTTTTCTTAGAATTATTGGTATTTATTGTACAATTACTAGAATACTGCCAATTTTTTATTTTGTCAAGCAATATATCACTTTTCTTTTTCTATTACATTTTTTCGTTCCGGTCAATCCTTTTTCCATGCAAAAAAGCGGCTTAGGAACTGTGCCATCCAAAGCCGCTTTCTGCCTATTTTCAATTTATTTAACCGGATAAAAACCTGAAGGAGATTCACTTAAATTAATCAAGATATTCTTTGTCTGGGTGTAGTGTTCCAGAATGACCTTATGCGTCTCACGGCCGATTCCCGAAGTCTTGTATCCTCCGAAAGGAGCTCCCTCAGGAATGGAATTATAGGTATTAACCCACATACGTCCGGTCTCCACCGCTCTGGCAACCCGTATTGCCCTATTGATGTCCCTGGTCCATACTGCTCCTCCCAGTCCGTACTGACTGTCATTGGCCATGGCCACAACCTCATCCTCTGTCTTAAACTTAATAATACATGCCACAGGTCCGAAGATCTCTTCCTGCGCTACCCTCATGTCGTTTGTCACATTGCCAAGGAGTGTAGGCCTTAAAAATGCTCCGTTTTCCAGTCCATCTTCCAGAAGCTGCTCTCCGCCACAAAGTACAGCAGCACCTTCCGATTTTCCTATCTCTATGTAGTTTAAAATCTCCTTCATATGCCCTTTGCTGATCTGGCTTCCCATCTGGGTATTTTCATCCCACGGAAGGCCGACCTTTACTTGGTTAAACCGTTTAACCGCTTCTTCCACAAACTTGTCGTAAATGCTTTCCTGCACGAAGACCCTGGAACCTGCACAGCACACCTGGCCCTGGTTAAAGAGAATGCCCAGCTGTAAACCGTCCATGGCCATCTCCCAATTACAGTCCTCAAAGAAAATATTAGCTGATTTGCCTCCCAGCTCCAAAGTAGCCGGAATCAGCTTTTCCGCTGCTGCAAGGGCCACGTTCTTTCCTACTTCCGTTGAGCCGGTAAATGCCAGCTTCCGGAAACCTTCATGTTCCAAAATATACTGCCCTGACTTGGAACCTGCTCCGGTAATAACATTAAACACCCCTGCCGGGATCACATCCTGGATCAGCCTTGCCAGTTCCAGAACGCTGAGAGAAGTGGTGCTGGAGGTCTTAAAGACTGAACAGCAGCCGCTTGCCAGTACCGGTGCCAGCTTCCAGGCCGCCATCAGGAAAGGAAAATTCCAGGGAACGATTTGCCCAACTATGCCGATAGGCTCTTTGAGGATCAGACTCAGGGTATTTTCTCCCAGCATATTGGCACTGCCCTCTTCCGCAAGAATGCAGCCTGCAAAATAGCGGAAATGCTGAGCTGCAAGAGGAATATCGACCGACATTGTTTCCCTTATGGGTTTCCCGTTGTCCAGGGTTTCCATCATGGCAAGATGTTGTCTATTTGCATCTATGATATCAGCAATCTTATTCAGAATGGCAGCTCTCTGGTTTACCGGTACATGCTTCCAGGTTTCAAAAGCCTTCCATGCTTCCCGGACCGCTTCATCAACGTCTTCCTTTGTTGCCTCGGCGCACTCAGTCAGCACCCTCCCATCGGCCGGACAGATACTTGGAAATGTTTTTCCATCGGAAGCATCCTTCCACTGTCCGCCTATGAATAACTGATATTTCTTTTGAATCTCTACGTTCTGCATAATTTTATCTCCTCTCTTTTATTTTCTTTGGTTCAGATTCTTTATTTATGTATCCATTATACCCCTGCGTTTTAATCTGTCAATTTAAATATATTTTTAACATTATTGACATTTAATTATCTTTTAATGTTTATTTTTTAACATTATGAACCATTTTCCCTTATTAAATGAATTCTTTTAGAAACCTTATCTTTTAAACCGGATTCAATTTATCAATGATGTTGAATATATCTATCGTAATTTGAGTTGATTATATTAATTTGATATTTTTTTCACATTTTAGTTCTTTTTCAGAATAAGATTTTTCAAGGTATTTTCGGTAAATAAAAAAACCGCAGTTCATCCTGACTGCGGTCAAAATCTTATAGAAGCAGCTCCTGATTAGAGCTGTCACCCACCCCATGATACCGCTTCTTCGTCCGGATAAATTCCTTCCACTTGCAGCAGTCATTTAGATGAAGCATGACATGGCAGTAAAATCCCTGCAACATCCTTTTTACCCCAAAAATCCAAAAGCCAAACAGAATCTTCCTGTTCTGTCACTCCTCCTTCTGAAAGGATTTTATCAAGACCTGATGACGGGACTTTCGTTCTCATATCGACAGATGATAAATTTTTAACTATATACCTGGTTCTGATTCCGACCTCATTCCTGTAATGAAGCAGCTCTGCAACATTGATTTTTCGGCTTAGGTCCATGATCTCGTCGTCTGAAAGGGAATTGCCGGTGTCAGAGATTGGAGAGTTCATTCTTTGTTTCCACCCGTCATCAAAGAGCTGGTTCCCGTCTCCCACCAGGATCCCCATGGTCAGATCTTCGATCCTTGCAATATGCCATAAAACCCATGCTATGGTTTCATCCTTTCCAGTTGGCATAATGATGTACTCATCTGCTTTTAGATCTAGAAGAAGTCTGTCCACTTCATTTTCTTTCCCTTCCGACACTTCTGAAAGGTGAAGCTCCCTGTGCAGGTCTAAAAAGAGAGATTTTGCCCGCTCGATTTCATCTTCCTTACGGATTATTTTATTTAAAGACTTATGCACATCGCTTAAACCTTCTCCAAAGTATTTCATATGTGCTCCACCTGTATTCCCCTCTTTATTTACTGGGGAACTCTATTGAACGTTCACTCTCCCAGCAATTCACTTTGTTTCTTCTTCGTCAACCCGGCTAATACCAGACGGTATGATTTTTCCAGTAAATCCTTCAGCAGATCATCAGGAACGTTTCCATCTGCTTTTACGGAATTCCAATGAACCTTATTCATGTAATAGCCTGGGATGATATCGTCATACTGCTGCCTTAAAAACTGCCCTTCTACCGGTTCCAGCTTTAATGTGATCAAAGAGTCCCTGCCCTGGTCATCCTTGCACACCGCTGCAAACATCTTATCACCAAGAAGATACCTGGTCCAATTCCATTCCACCTTAAAATCACTGGATACACCTTTCATTGATTTCAAGTATTCATCAATCCACTGATACCTCATATATTTCCTCCGAATCATTTATTACTTTTTATTGGGCTTTCTTTTTATCTTTAACAGCTGCATCATATCATCAAAAAGTGATTGATCCTTTATCATAAACATGATCCATTTTCCATCGTGGTAGGTCGTTGATTCATCGTATACTTTCTGTACCTCAGGGGAATAGTTCTGCCTTTCCCGTTCAAAGGTTTCCCGTTCCGCTTGTCCCAGAATTACCATGAATCCAAAGCAGTCCTCTTTGGCATACAATGCACAAAGGGTTTTCCCGCCTCTGCGGTATTTGTACTCGTACTTCCACCTTTTGCCGCCGCTGTTCCACTGGCGATCCATATCATACTTCTCTTCGATTCTTTCACAAAGGCCTTTCCATGCTTCAAATAAAGTCTCCCCTATCAGGGAAGTCATTTCTTCTTGTGATGGTATCTTTTCCAGCATAATATCCCCCTCTTTCAACAAGTTCTCCGCGAACATTGAAACCTCATAGTTTCTCCTTTATTTAGAAATTATATCAAGTAACCAGCGCAACGGCTAGTCCCTTAGGCAATTTTTTTTTAGATACTTGACAGTTTCATTCATTTGCCGCCTCTCCCCACCCAGTATGATTTTTACTGATCTGGTTTCTATGGACAACCGTTTTCCAGCCAGAGCTGTGATTTTAGTAATATCCTGAAACAGAATCTGTCTCTTCCTCCCCCAAATGTCAAATGCGTTGATGCCAGTTTGAGTGAACACATAGCATTTGACTAGGGAATATAACATGAGAAATGAACCTAGCAAAAGGCTTACTAGCAGGAAAATCACTGTATTAGCAATGGCATTTCTGCTGGTAAATAACCGGCTGCCATCTGCAAAGCTCCAATAAAGAAGGACCGCAGCTTCGCCCCATAGCGCAGCTCCCAATACAGCAGTGAAAAGAGTCTCACGCAGAACATACACGTCTTTCGCCATTTTACTGTACCGTCTTTTTCCAACAAACACAAAGGTGGCCGATACAATAGCAAAAGCAAAAAAAGCAATAAGATATAATACAGCATTCATAATAATCTCCCTATGAAAAATTTCCATTATGCACAAGCAGCAAATCCAGAATGCAGGGATGCACATTTAAAGCCAGCAGATCCCGTGCGAAAGCCATGGCAGCTATTTCAGACAGAGCAGACACCCTGACGTGAAGCTTCAGCTTCCCAAAGACTGTAATTTTTATGCGGCTTATGCCATCAGTAAGATTACCTTCATAATCAAGAAAATGAAAAAACTCGTGTGCCAAAATTATCTGCTCTGCCAAAGAACTGTTGTAGGAACTGATAAGGGTGTTGTCCGAAAACACCCCCAAATTATCCAGAAGCTGCTGTACGTTTGACACACGTTCTTCATAAACAGTAATCCGATCAGGCTCTTCAAATTCGGCAAACAGATAAGGGCGAAGCTGCTTTAAGGGATCGTTCTGAACCTTTTCTATCCGACATCCAGCTGCTTCAATCAGGTTTTTTATTGAAACAGCCGAATGTCCTGCAATGATTCTTCTGGATGCAGATATCCCAATCCAAGCGGCAGCCTGTGCAGACTGTTCTCTTAATTCAGGTTCTATTCTGTGGCAAAGCCGGTCATGGCTCCATAAATATTCAAGCCAGACCCTATCTGGTATATCTGCCAAATAACGATCCAGATAACCCTCCATATTACATCTCGCTTCTGGCACCAATCAAAATCACGGATTCCCCAGGAGCCAGACCAGCAAATTCCGTCCCCATAATGACTTTCAATTGCTCCAAGCTTATCGTATTAGCAAAATCCAAGACTTTGCCTTCTATGCACAGGTAGAGATCCGGCGTCCTTTCCATCTCATTTTTATAAGAAAGCATGGATTTCCACATTTTTTCCACTTCTTCTTCCCAGATTTCTCCTGTAAATGTCACCGCTTTCGCATCGCCTCTTTGTACTTTGATAAAACCTTTCTTATCAAGAAGACGGAGCTGCGACTTTTGATTTTTTACAGCGGTAAATACATAGAACAGATCATTAGATATGGGGCATTCCAAATCAGTTTCCGGCAAATTCATGGAAGCCGCTGCCAGCGTTCTCGCTTCTTTTTCATCACAGGCTTTTAAAAGATCAGTTGTCTGTACTTCTGTGGAGCCTAAGGCAATGGCCGTAATCTTATTGGTCTGGGGGTCAATCTCTATCTGCACTTCTATAGAATCTGGCACAGCTCCACTCTTTATAGCAAGGGTCTTGGCTTCTTTTTTGATATCCACGATATCCGCACCGGTAGGATTGGGCACAACCCGTTCTACCACATCCCGAACCATAGCCAGGGCTACGCCTATGGATGATATGACTTCCGCATATTCTGGTATAGAATAATTAAGCTTCATCGTCTCAGCGGTAAACGGCAGCAAGGCCGACGCACCGCCGCCACAACCAACCAAAGAGATCTGATCTGCCTCGATTTTATATTTTTCAGCAAATCCGGTAATGACCGGAGCGACCTTTTCGCAGGATTTCGCCAAAATCTGGCGTGCGCATTCTTCTATGGAGACACCTAAATAGTCCGCCAAAGGCCTCATACAAATGCGTGCAGATTCCACATTTCCCCGGCTGTAATCCCCAGCCTTTACATAGCCTAAAATGTTAGCAGCGCATGAATTGGTTATGGTCACCCGTTCTCCGCTCGCCAGCCTGATTCGCACATAATCCGCAGGATCTCCTGCTTTCGGTGCAAAAAACTCCAGTTCGGGTTCATCAATATCCTCCAGAGGAGTATAAACGGCATATTTTGCACCTGCTATGTGAGCGCTTCGCGGCCCCACATCCACCAACTTCCCGTTTGCAGCTCTTACCATCGATCCACCTGCTACTCCGAGAACCGTCACATCCAACGAATTGACATAGGTTCGGTGTCCACCAACTACAGCATACTCTACAGCCGGACGTCCATTTTTGATAACACCTATGTTTGTAGAAGTGCCCCCTACTTCAAAGTA
This sequence comes from Hungatella sp. UBA3147, assembly GCA_002365025.1. GTDB lineage: Bacteria > Bacillota > Clostridia > Lachnospirales > Lachnospiraceae > Lacrimispora. The sequence continues at coordinate 6,522 of DEYX01000149.1, forward strand.
AATACCATTCGATGCCCTCAGATACATTAAAGCTCCGATAACACTGGCTGCCGGACCGGAAAGCATAGTTAATACAGGTCTTTTTTTCATTTCGCCAATATCCATGACACCTCCGTCGCCGCGCATAATCATCAAGGGTACGTTGATTCCTGAGCTGCGTACGGCGCTTTCAGTGGAATTGGCTGTATTCATCATTTTGGGCAGGATGGAAGCATTGATGGCGGCGGTACGGGTTCTGCTGGTCAGTCCGTAAAGCTTTGATATATCAGAGGCGATTGATACCATCATGCCATTTTTCTCCGCATATACCCGTACCCTCTCCTCATCATCGTTAGAATCAACGCCAAACGCCTGTGAAGCCACCAGAACCTGCGCCCCTCCATCCCGCAATTGTTCCACCGCACCTTCTATTCCTTTATCATCCGCTTTTTTTACCGGTAGATAGGTATGGTTTATTTCTATCTTCCGCCCTGTACCCAGATCAATATCCGGCACGGCGGACTGCTTCTTTGATAAAATACCACCAAGGCCTCCGGGTCCCATTCCCAGTATTCCGACCTTTGCCACATCGCCCTCCAGCAGCGCATTGGTCGCCTGGGTTGTGGAATGTGCGATGAACACTACATCATCCGGCTTGATACCGTTTGCAGTCAGACAATTCTTAAAACATTCGATGACACCAGCTGCCACCCCCAGTTCATGGTCATGGCTGGTCATGACAATGCTTTGTCCAACGATCTCATGAGTGGCATTATCAATGGCTACAGCCTTTGTATGGGTGCCGCCCACATCGATGCCAACTCTTATTTCTCTGCTCATATGAAACAATCCTCCAATCAATCATGAGGCAGGCATTTTCCCTCTCTCTGGTAATTTCCTGCTTTACATATGCTGTGCCTTCCACTATTGGAGGCAGTTTTATTCATTCAGCTACACAAACATAAAGTAAGCAACCATCTCCAAAACCAGTGCTGCAACCAGTGCGTAAGGCAGGCAGGTCTTAAAATACTGTTTCAAATCTGTTTTGGTGTAGCCGATTGCCCACAGACACCAGGACTGGGTAGGACAAATAGAACCGTTAATGGTAGTGGCCGGTACCATGAACAGCGGGAATAAGATCATTGGTGTAAACACGCCGCCGATTGCCTGGAACATTGCAAGCGTAGCTGCTCCTGCCCCCCATACCGTCAAAGGTCCGCGGAACAGTGCCATCACAGAAAACAAACCGAATATAACAAAAAGAATCAGTAGATTAGAAGGCAGCACAGGCTGTATAATCGGTGCCAGCAAAGGCGCGCAAACTTTTGCAGAACGCAGGAACATCTGCAAAAAGAACAGGAATGCAAAAACCAGCGCTACATCGGTCACACCGTCATGGAATGTTTTTTGTACCATATCCCCAATGTCTTTCATGTTCTTTAGATTACCGGTAAAGACCAGTGCCCATAGCACTGCGACCAATATGGCGGTAATTGGCTTAAAGTTTAAGAACACAGAAAGGCAAACAGGAATCACCGGAGTCAGAAGTGCCAGGGCTCCTACCTTTTTCTCACCCTGATCGGATTTCGCCGCCCATGCGTGTTTTTTTGCGGTTCCTCTGCTGCTAACTAAGATCATCAGGATAACAGCCAGCATCTGAATACCAAAAGCAATAAACCCATAGGTTTTCCAGGTAGGGATCGTTATGTCAAATTCCGGAATCAAAGCGCCTACCTGCTTTAACCAACCATTATTTAAATACAGTCCGGCTCCCACGCTCATCAAAAAGGACGCCGAAGCCAGATGAGTGGAGATTCCAAGAGATAGTAAAATGGGAAAAATGATTACGCCAATAGCAACCACTGAACCGGCGCCATAGGCTGATGTGAAAATCAAGCTTGTTACTATAGATAGAAGGATACAGGTAAGAGCCGGCTTATCGCCGCCCCATTCCACAGCTGTTCGAATCAGGGTTCTGGCTATTCCCGTATCCACCAAAATTCGCCCAAACCAGGAACCGAATATAATAATGGCAGCCGTAGACCCCCATAGTTCAGGTCCCTGTTCAAAAATACCATTATTAATATCAATCACACCCTCCGCTGTACTGGACCAGACTGTCACTCCAGCGATGGCACCTAATCCTGCCCATAATACTGCCATCACGAAGAAGCCTATCATGAGGTTTCCGCCCTTTGCGGCATATATGGCAAATGCCACATATGTAATCAGCAACAAAATACCTACTACCGTGTTCATCATTCTCTTTCCTCCTCTAATAGTTTAGATACCGATTAACAAGCACCTTATCATAATGAGTTGTTTTTCTATGCATTGGGCTATTTGACTATTTTCACAATATAATATCGAAAACATCCAACATTTACTACAATGTCACAGAGACATTTCACTCATTGCATTATTTATACTGAATATTTTTTTTAATTACAAGAGTATTTATATAAAAAAAATTATTTTGTGAAAAGAGCTTTAGAAACCGGTTTCTAAATTATGCAATTTTTACAATGCATATCTATATATTTTAGTAAATGATGTTTCCGAAACTTGACTTTATAAGAAAACAAACTATAATAAAGTTAAAGAAAACGGTTTCTTAAACCTATTCTATCTCATATATTTCAAAAGGAGGAGCAAGCATTGCCCGAACGATCACTGACCATTCAGGATATAGCAAACTTAGCTGGGGTATCAAAAGCAACTGTCTCCCGATATTTAAACGGCAAATATGAATATATGTCCCTTCAGACAAAAGAGAGAATTGAACATATTATTGAAGCCACAGGATATCAGCCGAATCATCTGGCACGCACATTGAAAAGCAAACGAAGCATGATGGCCGGCATCGTGGTTGCAGATATTGGCAGCCCATTTACTTCGGCAGCCGTCAGAAGCATTGGTATTTCCTTACGTGAAAAAGGTTATGGAATCATCACTGCAAGCAGTGATAACAGTTATGAACTGGAAAAAGAATATCTGCGCTCTCTTATGGCACAGCAGGTAGACGGTCTTATTGTAAATACCACGATGCGCCATAATCCTTATCTGATTCGTCTGGCAAACGACGGGATTCCCGTAGTGCTGTTGGACCGCAGCATTGATAACTATATGTTTGACATGTCATATATTTCAAATCAGATTCCTTTAGTCCATGCCATCGAGCATTTAAAAGAGGAAGGATATGGACGTATTGCTCTATTTACACAACCCTCTGATCATGTTTTCCCCCATGCTGCAAGACAGGAGGCTTTCCTGGAAAAAATGAGAGACTTGGGCGAAAAGGACCCTTCTAAATCCGTATATGTATCTGATATATCAGATTTGGATTCCATCACGAATCAGGTGTATGCATTTTATCAGGCAGGGGAACGGGATGTGACTCCTTCGGCCATCATAGCTGCAAACGGCATGATGTTAATGACGTGCGCACAGGCAATCCTTTCTCTGGGAATTCCCATGCCTCACGGGATAGGTCTTATGGGCTATGACGACTTGGGAAAGCTTAGTGAGTTTGGCTGGGCATCCATGGCAGGAGGAGGACTTACCACTATGGCGCCCTCTGTCGATAAGCTGGGGGAAATGGCAGCGGAGTTTCTCTTGAAACGCATGGTGGAGGCAAATTCTTCCAAGCGTACTTATCAGGTGGATGCTCCCTTAATCCGGCGCGGCAGCACCGCCCATGGGCGCATTGACCGTGACTTAAGCATCGGCTCGCCCAAACCTCCCTATTGGGCAATCAATAACACACAGGGCAAGTGGTGGGTGTAGACGGAAACATTAGAAATACAAACAGTTCAGTACTGTTCATATTATAAAAACACTTGAGAAATACAGCAGATGGGGCTGACATATCGTCAGCCCCTCATATTTTGTAACAATATATTGTACCAGCCCAAATACGACAAAAGTATGTCACTGTTGAGGAACAACCGCAAAGAAAATCAGATCAGCCCCGCTGTCATTGATCATGCTGTGAGCATAGCCCTTGGGACAATAGTGACACAGTCCTGCCTGTATGGCTTCCTCTCCGCCGTCAAACAGCATTTTCCCTGTTCCCTGTAGAAAATATATGATTTCACTGCTTGTATCGTGGGTATGCATTCCTATGGATGCGCCCGGCTCCAGCTTTCCATAGAGGATCTTATTGTTCTTATCTACAAGCATTTTTGCCTTAAATTCTTTTTCTCCGCCATTAAAACGGGGGAGTATGGTTTCCTCTATCTCGTCAAAATTAATAATCATAATCATCCAGCCCTTCTTAATCTTATTTATCCAGTATCTGCGGCTTTTCTACCCGGCCATTAAGATAACAGAGAAGAATCCTATCCATCAATGCCGGCATGATCTCAGGATACGTCAGGGAATCAGGCAACTCATCCAATAGCCGTATCTTTTCTATCTCGAACCCCATCGGCATTTCTCCAAGTTCTTTGACTTCACTATAAAACAGCATTCCAAAAGATTCTTTTGAACTCTCCTCGTTTTCATCAAGATTCCGAACCGAATATCCACTGATCGGCTTCAGGATATATTCTGTTGCTCCCGTCTCCTCATAAAGTTCCCGGTTGGCAGTCGTTACGATATCTTCCCCCTTTTCCCGGTGTCCTCCAGGGATTTCAAGGGTGTCCCGGTCCTTGTGTTTACAGAATATCCATTTATTCTGATACCGTGAAGCAATGACCGCATACTCCAGTAAATGATCTTCAACAGAATCATAAAATGTTACTTTTATCATCAGATTCCCTCCTATCTGATATCAACTTACCATGTATGAAAAGGAAAAACAATCTATATTTTTAATAATTTAGGACTATAAAATAAAAAAGCAGCAGACATTTATGGATTTGATATAAAACCATCTTTGTCCGCCGCTTGTTGCAATCAATCTTTTTTCATATATCTTATGACCTGTTTATTCTGTCATATCAGTCAATGTATTACTTGATCTTCCCTGGAGTATATCCTGCTTTTCTTACCATCTCTTTCAACTCATCCTCTGGCATCTGATCTTTCATATGTATGACTGCCAGTTTTTTCTTCAAATCCACGGAAGCATATAATCCTTCCCGACTATTAAACTCATTCTCCACTCTCTTTTTGCAATTACCGCAGGTCATTCCTTCTACCTCCAGGGTTCGCGTATAGGGATAATGGGAAATATTTTTATCAGCAACTTTAATTTTCTTCACTTCGCTGCCGCCGCTTCCGCAGCAGCCATATTTCGTCCTATTTATGGTGCTTCTTAATCCAAAGTAGCAAAGTACAATTAAGATCGCACAAATAATTGCAGTAGACATCCTGTAACCTCCTCTGTCCTTTATCTTCATTTTATACACGAATGCATCAATGAGATATGTCTTCCTATCCAGCCATTCCAATGCTATTATAATACAATATCATAAAAAAAGGACAGGATCACCTGATTATTTTTATCAACAACCTCATTTTTCCTCACACGCAAAATAAAAGCGGCAGACCGTAAGAGTTTTCTCACCCCCTGCCGTCTGCCGCTTTCATTTATGATTTTCTTTCAATAATAAATTCTGTTACAAGCTCTTCTTCCCCGCTTATGCAGTACTCCCGGTGAACCGGCGCTCCCCAGCTGTCATCGCCGCCGATGCCTCTCATGGCGCCTAAAATGTTCACTACCGTATATCTTGGTGACGGAAGCTCCTCTCTGTGGGTAGCCGCTTCCAGTTCCTCCGCCGTATAAGGAAGCACGGAAGCATCAAACGCCTGGCTTGCTGCGCAAAAACTGATGGAATGACCCTCCATGTCCGATACCTTAAGCCATCGGACTCCAGTCCTGTTGCCGCACTCCTGAGGCACCAGATAACGGGAAAGGTTGTTACCCGGCGTATCCTCATAGATTCCCAGCCTCGCGCCTTCATTCCTGTCACAGTAATTTTCCTCAGGTCCTCTTCCATACCAGGTGAATTTCTTAGCTGCTTCCGGTGTGATGAGCCTCATTCCAAAGGCAGGAAGCTCTGGCAAACCCTTTTGCCCCCGGAATACGGCCCTTACATGAATCGTTCCCCTTCCATCTACTTCGTAGATAACCTCTGTTGATGCCTTAGGAACGGTAGAAAGCTCATAGGTATAGGTCACCTTTATGCTTCCTTCCTTCTCTTCCACTGCACAATTCTCATAATAAGGGAACCTGCCTGCTCCATACCACACAGAACTTGCCACGGAAAACTTATTTCCTTTATCATTATCCGTAGTCGCCCTCCAGTACACCGGCATCATCGGTCTTCCGACCCATTCTTTACCATCGTAAACCAGGGAAACGATACCGCCTTCCTGCTTGGAGAACAGGATCCGGAAGCCATCTCCCATAACGCCGATGTTAACGTCGCCATGAATTACTTTCAAAGGCTGTCCGCTGCATTTCTCCTGCTGACCTCCTTCTATGACTGAGACCGTTTCGCCAAAGGCTGTTTCATAGCCGGAATCTGCCCATAAGGTATCATTTTTAAG
>DEYX01000047.1 GCA_002365025.1 Hungatella sp. UBA3147
CCTTGGGATTATACTTCCGGTCGCTCCACAGGGGTGTGCCGTGGCCCGCCATCTGCACCCGGATCTGATGATGACGGCCGGTTTTTAATATGATCTTTGTGAGACAGCACTCTTCACTCCCGATGTTCTTGTTTTCCACAACCTGATAATGGAGCTCTGCGAGTTTTGCACCTTTTATCCCCTTATCCACAATTTTAGAACAATTGGTTTTTCCGTCCTTCCACAAATAATCCACGTAAGCGCCAAAGTTTTCCACAGGTTTTCCACAAACCACTGCATAATAAATTTTCTCCATTTGATGCTTAGAAACCTGACTGCTTAAGGACTCTGCAGCTCCTTTGGTCTTTGCATACACCATGACGCCTCCAACCGGCTTATCCAGCCTGTGGATAACTCCCACATAAGGCTCCCCTTGCTTTGGGGATAACGTGTTGATATGTTTCTTCACCTCACTGACCATATCCGGTTCAAAGGACCTTGCAGATTGAGATTCTATTCCCACTGGTTTTTCTACCACCAGTATCTCTTCATCTTCGTACAGTATGTTAAGATCCATGTCTATGTTTTACTCCTCTTTCTTCCATGCAGCCATCATAGCTTCCACAGACCGGCTCATCTCTGCACTGAAATCAGAATTCCATTTGCGTTTGCAAAAAGCCTTTATCCATCGCTCAAAGTCCTCTTCCCTGCCCTGGGTCTTTTTAAGCTCCAGGGAAAATTCCTCCGGGCTTAAACGGCGGTAGGAATTCGTGGACACAACAGCCTCAGGTTTAAGCCGCTCCGGCTTTTTTCTCTCCTGCTGCTGCCTGGAGGGATATCCAAAGACCACCATAGCCGCCGGAACCGCATACTTTGGAAGGCCGAACAAATCCCTGTGGGTTTCATACTGCTCCATAATATCCCCAATGTAACAGGATCCAATGCCCATGGATTCTGCCGCCACAACCGCATTCTGAGCAGCTATAAGGGCATCATCACAAGCCAGCAAAAGATCTCCGAGTCCAGGATGGCGGACCTCTTTTTCATAGTGGCAGAACAACTCGTACCACTTCTGATAATCTGCTACAAAAACCAGCACCAAAGGTGCCTTTGCAATAAATGGCTGGTTGTCGCAGGTTACTGCCAGAGTTTCCTTTCGCTCCTGATCCGTCACATCAATAATGGAATACAGGGTCATGTTTCCTGCCGTAGGTGCCTGAAGGGCCGCCTCTATAATAGCCGCTTTTTTCTCCGGTTCAATGGCCCGGTCCTCATATACACGGACAGATTTTCTTTCCATAAGTTCTTTTATCGTCTGATTCATAGGGCGGTCATACCTTCCTTTTTATAATTTTTCATTTTATCTATTCATTATATTTTATTGTTCCTATTATAGCAAACCCATTTTTATATTTTATCTTAAAAAAACTATTGCATTTTTCTCACGCAAAGTGTATAGTATATAAAAATGCAATACATAGTATTAATTACTACGTTAAATGTTTTTGTATTCTACAAGGAGGATTTCCATGGAAATTAAAATTAAAGATCCGGTCAGTGCCCTCACACATTTTATCGCCATGATACTGGCGCTTATAGCCGCAACACCACTGCTTATTAAGGCTTCTTCCGACGGGGGGCTTCATCTGGCCGCCTTAACGGTTTTTATCATCAGTATGGTTTTTCTTTACGCAGCCAGCACCATCTATCATACTCTTGATATCTCACCGAAAATCAACCGTCTGCTGAAAAAAATAGATCATATGATGATTTTTATCCTGATAGCAGGAACGTACACCCCAATCTGCCTGATCGTTCTGGGAGATAAGACCGGCTGGAGCCTGCTTGCTCTGGTTTGGGGCATTGCCATTTCAGGAATAATCATAAAAGCCTGTTTTATTATGTGCCCCAAATGGTTTTCGTCAAGTCTCTACATTGCCATGGGCTGGGTTTGCGTTCTGGCATTTTCAAAGATTACGGCTACCCTTTCTTCTGCCGGTTTTCTCTGGCTGCTTGCCGGAGGTATCATTTATACCATAGGCGGCATTATCTATGCTCTGAAGCTTCCTCTTTTTAACGCGAAGCATAAAAGCTTTGGATCCCATGAGATCTTTCACCTATTCGTCATGGGCGGAAGCTTATGCCATTATATTCTGATGTACCATTTTGTTGCATAATACCGGAAAACCGTCAGTCCCGCATACTCGCGGCCTTGACGGTTTTTCTTATACAATTTCCCCCATCAGTTTTAGCTTGTCCTTCCTGGTAAGTTTTTTAATGGCGGCTTCCCTCCGCATGGCTTCTTCTTTTGTAGAAAACTCCTCCCAGTAAGCCAGGACCACAGGTCTGCGGGCTTTTGTATATTTGGCCCCTTTTCCCTGGTTATGGGCTATTAAACGTTTTTCCAAGTGGTTTGTCCAGCCGCAATACAGGGTATCATCTGCACATCTTAAAATATAGGTATAGTTCATGTTTTTTTCTCCGGTATCAGGAAATTCAGGGTATGTAAACGGTAATAACGCCTTGCAATACGTCACTACCGTCCAGGCTAACCTGTCATCTATCTTAAGCACCAGCTGGATGCGTTTTGGCGCCATCGATGGTTGAAGCTATAGCTCAGCTATAGTATATTATATAACAGGGCAAGCTGATATGTGAATAGCAATCTTTATCATACCCTTTTTTTAAAAAAACATTCAGAGGCATAATCAATTATGCCAGGCAAAAGCAATCCCTTCTGCCTGGCACTTTATTGAATATAATTATGCCAATTCCTTCACAAGAATCAGCCGGTCACCCGGTCTTACGGATTTATCCGTCAATCCATTGGTCGCTATAATGGTATCAATGGTTGTATGGAACTTTTTAGCGATATTCCAGAGGGAATCCTCAGGCTGCACAATATATCCCACGATTCCGGGAAGCTTCTGCAAGTTGTTTAAATCCATGGGCGATTCCAATGCGTTTGTGATGATCTGCTCGCGGATCGGCTGCAAGGCCAGTAAGTCAAGGGAAATGGTCGACTTCACTTCAACGGTTCCTCCTCCCATCATAACCGCGCTAAGCTGCTCTAAGCCCGGATTCAGCTGGCAAACCGTCTGCTCATTGATCCCCGGTGCCTCAATCAGGAAATGGAATGGAATATCTTCCACGGTAGACTGAATAGGCTGGTCATCGTCAGAAGTCATATAAAGAATCCGAACCTCTAAAACGCCTTCCACATGAAGTCCGTCCTCTTTGATTTCCGTATCATCGATTTTAACAGTCCCTTCACTGTGGCATATCTGGAGGATCCGGTCCGCCTGATCCAGGCTGAGCTTTTCTACCACCTTGCATCTGCTCATATTTTTCGTCAGGATCTTATCAAAAAGAGCTTCCTCCGTCTGCAGCGTCAATTCCCTGTTGGTGGAATATATATCGCTGAGCAGCTCCATATTCTCTTCCTTGTAAAGCTTCATATCCAGCTCAAGAACTGAATCCATATCCATTTCCCGCATCTCACCGTCTGAATCCGGTTTTGCCTCAATATCCTTATGGATTATGTGGACTGTAACCAATGGAACCATATCCTCAGTCATATCCGGAACAGCCAGTTCCCCTGAAAACGGAAGGCTCTCCTCTACCCACTGGATGGGCGCGCCTTCCCCTTCTCCCTGGTAAATAACAAAGACTAACAGTTCCCCGTCAAGCATCATCTTTCCATCCATGGGCCTTAAGGAAACACCTCTTAACTTCATTTCGGTCCATAAAACGTGATCAATGTTTGGCTTGTTTCCTGAAAGAGTAACCGTATCCTTGATGCGGAACGTATCCTTGTGGCGGAGAGCAATGGATGCAACATCCAGATTGCGGCGAAGGGTTTCCACCATTGGCACATCTGTTACCGGGCCTCCCGTGTCCACTTCTACAGCAGCGTTTATATCGCTGGCAGTTTCCACCTTCACCTTAAGTGATACGATCGACTTTACGCTCAGCTTCCTGGAATTAATGAGCCCAGCGTTTAAATCCTCAAGCTCCCACCCCAGCTGGACGTAATCCTTCTCCTCCAGTCCGGGGACATTGATGGGTTCCTCAAAGTTAATGCTTCCTGAAAGGGTCTGAAGCCCTCCATCCACTCCCCGGAAAAGATTCATAAAATCCAGCTTTCCCCGGACCACGACCCGTTCTGTCTGAACCTTTACGGAATCAATGGTAATATCGCCGGAACTTAAAATAATCTGATCCACATCATCCATACTGTCTGGGACGATGAAGTCATCGTCAAGAGTAATCTGGGACGCGGCATATCCTTTCCAACGATTCATATGTATGTTTTTCTTCACCAGCTCCAACATAAAAAAGCACCTGCCTTACCTTCTTTATTCCTTTAAGAAAGTTTATGCAGGTGCATGTTTCATTATACTTTTTTTGTTATCATTCCCGGACTTCCTGAAATACAAGAGAGTTTTAGCCCTTCTATTCCTCAATTTTCCCCTCCAAAGATGCCTCCGCCTGATCGGAGTGCTCTTTTTCCTGATAGGAAGACAGCTCTGTCTGCAGTTTAGACAGCGTTTCTTCCAATTCCCTGACCCGCTCATCCATCTTGCAGTAATGATCCATGGTCACCAGATTGCTTTCCTTCTTGGGAAGGGGCACACCATCGATCTTAATCGGGCGGGCGGGAATTCCGACCGCTGTTACGTTGCTCTCCAAAGGCTTTAAAAGCACGGCATTTGCCGCTATGGTACAATTATCTCCTACGTCAAAGGAGCCCAGAATCTTAGCCCCTGCTCCCACGGTCACATTATTACCAAGGGTGGGATGGCGTTTTCCCTTATTAAGTCCCACGCCGCCTAAAGTCACTCCCTGGTATATCGTACAATTATCTCCTACCACCGTAGTTTCTCCGATCACCACTCCGCTGCCATGGTCAATTAAAATCCCATGCCCCAGCTGCGCGCCGGGATGAATCTCGATCAGTGTAAAAAATCTTGCCAGCTGGGAAATGAACCTGGCTATAAAAAACATCTTGTGCTGGTAAAACCAGTGGGCAAAACGATGCCAGATCAAAGCATGAACTCCCTGATAGAGCAAAAGCACTTCAAGCTTGCTTCTAGCCGCCGGATCCCGCTCTTTTACTGCCGTAACATCAAGCCATATATCCTTTAATATCATATTACCCTTCCTTCTCCTTACTACCTTCTCTTATTTGAAGTAGTATATCATATGACAGCTTAAGAAAAAAGGGGAATTTACGTTTTATCTGCCACAAAAACAGCCGTTCCGCTTTTGCCATCTGCGGAACGGCTATTTCAACTTCTTTTCTACTGAAAAACTACCGGAAGCTCTGACATCTCCGTTTTAATGACGATGAAGGGATAAGAGGGTTCCGTCCCCATATTCTCTCCCTTTTCCGGGCCGATCAGTTCCGTATCCAGGACAATGGAATTATCTGTCAGATAAAGATCATTGACTGCGATGCTATATCCCCCACCAGCCTGCTTTCCGAAACCAACCACTATGTAAAGGTTCTGATCATCGCTGTAGGTCAACTTAAAAGGTGACTGCTGCTTCTCAGCAATGATCTGACTAAGTTCCTGCGGAATATCTGCGTCAGCTACCACGGTAAATTCCAGATCCCGCACCTTATCACCACTATCCTTGTTTAAAGTACACCCGCTTAAGGTACGTACTACCAGTACCCACATGGCCAGGCCGAAAAAAATCATCCATCTTCTGCTAAACAGTCTCTTCATAGCACACTCCCCAACTTATTAATTATTACTATTATATGGGGAAGAAACGGATTTTATGAAGGGATTTACTCTTTTTTACGGACTGGGATCCAAATTTCGCTCCTATATTCCTCTGAAGTGATATCTCCCTCGGGATACCATTCCAGCTGTGGTCCGTCTATCATCTCATAACCGGCTGACGGAAACCACTCCGTAAAGATCCGTTTCCAAATATTCTGCTGTCCTTCCGGCAACCTGCCCACACATTCAAAAATCACATATTGACCGGCTGGTACTACCAATTCAGCCATATCTTCCGGTATCTCCTGATTCGATCCGGTCGCAATGTAATAATCGAATCCCTTATCATCAGGATTAGCACACACACCCATGAAAAGCAAATCCTTGTTGTCATTAAATTTCAGTATTTTCTCGCACCAGCCCTGGCTGTAGAACTCATTCCAGAATATCGGGATCCTTTTTAAATTCTCTCCATTGTCCAGGGACATTCTTTCCTTAATTCCTACCAGCCGGAATTCTCCCAACTCTTTTACGTAATAATTCATAGCCTCCACTCCTTTTATGGTTATTTCAAAGGAGATGCGGGGATAAGCTTTGATCTTCCTTCCGGATTTTCTCACCTCGCTGGGATTCATACCGTGCACAGCATAAAATGCCCTGGCAAAGGAAACCGGCGACTCGTATCCATACGTTAAGGCAACGTCAATGACTTTTTCCTCTGTGGTCAGAAGCTCCATAGCAGCCTGGGAGAGCCGCCGTCTTCTGATGTAATCCGCCAGGGATACATCTGCCATAAAAGAAAACATCCGCTGGAAATTAAAGCTGGAACAGCAGGCCCGTCTTGCCACTTCCTCCAGATGAATCTCTCCGCTTAAATTATCTTCAATATAGTTCAGAGCCCCATTCATTTTATCCAGCCAATCCACTCTCTTACCTCCCGCTCTCTTTGATAGCTTCAGCATAATATAGTTTCAGAATATTATCGCAACTTTTCCTGCACAAAAAGGTGAGTTTAAGATTTTCCTGTGATATTCCCGTACATTTCCGGCCTGCGGTCGCGGAAAAGTCCCCAGTTTCTCCTGTCAGTCATCATCTGATCCAGATCAAAGGAAGCGCATATGACCCCTTCTTCCTCCCGGCCCATAGAAGCTATGACAGCCCCGGTATTATCCGTAATAAAGGAGGAGCCATAAAATTTAAGAGAGGAGCTTTGATTTCCATTTGATGTACAGGGAACAACGGATTCCACTCCGATCCGGTTAGCCGCCATGACCGGAATGATATTGGAAGCAGCGTGTCCCTGCATGCAGCGCCTCCAGTGCTCCATGCTGTCACATTCCAGGATAGGTTCGCTTCCAATGGCAGTAGGATATAAGATCAGCTCCGCTCCCTGTAAGCCTAGGCACCTTGCTGTCTCCGGAAACCACTGATCCCAGCAGATCCCTACGCCGATTTTCCCGTACATGGTGTTAAATACCTGAAAGCCGGTGTCCCCGGGAGTGAAATAAAATTTTTCCTGGTAGTAATGATCATCGGGAATATGGGTTTTCCGGTATATTCCAAGATTTGTCCCATCTCCGTCAAGAACTGCCACTGAATTAAACATGGTATTTCCTGACCGCTCATAAAAGCTGATGGGTAGCACCACCTGAAGCTCAGCCGCAATCCCGGTGAAATGCTTAACCGCCTGGTTCTCCTCTGCCGGTTCTGCATATTCGTAATAGTCATACTGTCTCTCCTGGCAGAAGTATTGCCGTTCAAACAGCTCCGGAAGGAGAATGACCTTTGCCCCTTCCCCTGCTGCCTGCCTTACCAGTCTTTCCGCATTTGCAATATTCTTTTTAACGTCATCAAAGCACCTCATCTGAACTGCCGCTACTGTTATCTCTCTCATGAAATTCTCCTTCCGGTATGGTTTCTATCGTGGGGACACCCGACATGAATAATCCGGCGGTGTCCGGTCCGCCGATCTATGAATGGCACGGCCGGACTACAGCGGAATTTGTTGTGTGATGCAGTGAATATTTCCGCCTCCTACAATGATATCTCTTGCATACACCGGATAGATTCTTCTCTCTGGGAAGCACTCCCCTAATATCCGTACTGCCTTTAAATCATGAACATCCCCAAACTGGGGAACAATCACCCCTCCATTGGATATATAAAAATTTACATAGCTGGCAGCCAGGCGCTCTCCGGCCTCTCTTTCATCCTCTCCAGGTTCGAAGGAAAAGCCTGAAAGCTCCTCTTTCGTAATGCAGACCGGTTCCTTAGGTATGGGAAGCTTATGAATCTTAAAATGCCTTCCTGCTGCATCTGTTTCCTGTTCCAGCATCCTTAAATCAGCCAGGGACATGTCATACTGAGGATCATCCTCATCATCCGTCCAGGCTAACACCACTTCCCCCGGCCGGACAAACGCACAGACATTATCCACGTGCTCATTGGTTTCATCCTGATAGATGCCTGCTTTTAACCAGATGACTTTAGAAGCCCCCAGATAATTTTTCAGCTGTTCTTCAATCTGAAGCTTGGAAAGAGAGGGATTCCGTCCGGTGCTTAGAAGACAGGCTTCCGTCACCAAAAGCGTACCTTCCCCATCCGAATGAATGGAACCTCCCTCCAGTACGAAATGCCCTGCATCGTAAACCGGATAGCCAAAATGCTCACAGAAACGCCCTGCAATAAGGTCATCCTTTTGCCAGTCCGGATACAACCCGTCAAAAGTTCCTCCCCAGGCATTAAACTGCCAGTCGATGCCCCTGATCTTACGTTCCTTATTGATCACAAACGTAGGCCCTACATCTCTTGCCCATGCGTCGTCAGATTCCATTACAACCACCTGGATCCGGTCCGACAGCATTTCTCTGGCACATTCCTTCACATCAGGCTCCGCCAGCACGATCACCTGCTCGCTGTCTGCAATGGCCTCCGCAATTTCGGCAAAGGCTTTTCTTGCCTTCCCGGCCCCAAAGGGCCAGGAACCGGGCCGCTTGGGCCAGATCATAATACAGCCCCGATGAGGCTCAAATTCTCCCGGCATGTAAAATCCATCTGCCATCGGGAGGCTTTTTAATTTTTCCATAGTATGTCTCCTAATGAATCATGGGGATATGCTTGTAACCCCTAGGCCAGCCTGTTCTTAAAATCCTCATAGCCGAACCGTTTTATGACACGACAGTCTCCCTCTTGATCCATGACAGCGATGTCAGGAAGGGGCATCCCGTTAAAGGTATTGTTCTTCACCATGGAATAGATGGCCATATCCATAAAATACAGCTTATCTCCAGGCTTTATTTCCCTGTCAAAGGAATAGTCACCAATCACGTCCCCTGCCAGACAGGTGCAGGAAGAAAGCCGGTAGGTAAAAGCCTTTTCTCCCGGTTCTCCGCTGTCCTTTAAAGGCGGCCGGTACGGCATCTCCAGCACATCAGGCATATGGCAGGCAGCGGAAGCATCAAGAATCAAAGTCTTTATCCCGTTTTCCACCACATCCATAACCTCTGTCACCAGATATCCGGCATTAAGTGCCACTGCCTCTCCAGGTTCCAGATAAATCTGAAGACCATACTTTTCCTGCATTCTCTTAATGCAGGCTTCCAGCAGCCCGATGTCGTAATCCTCTCTGGTAATATGATGCCCACCGCCCATGTTCAGCCAGGAGAGTCCTGATAAATACTTTCCGAACTTTTCTTCTACGGCATCCAGGGTCTTTTTTAAATCATCTGAATTCTGCTCACATAAGGTGTGGAAATGGAGCCCTGATATCCAGGGCAGCCACTCCTCCTTAAAATCATCAATGGATACGCCAAGCCTTGATCCGGGCGCACAGGGGTCATAGATTTCATGGCCTTCCTGGGTGGAACACTGGGGATTGATCCTGATACCGGCACTTACCCCCTCTAAAGCATTTTTATACTTTTCCAGCTGAGAAAACGAGTTAAATACAATGTGATCGCAGATCTTCACCAGCTCTTTAAAGTCCTCTTCTTTATACGCAGGGGCAAAAACGTGGTTTTCAAGCCCCATCTCCTCTTTGCCCAGCCTGGCTTCATAAAGCCCGCTTGCCGTAGTTCCGTCAAGATATTTACCGATAAGAGGGTACTCCGCAAAGCAGGAAAATGCCTTCTGAGCCAATAGGATCCTGCACCCGGTATTTTCTTTTACCTGGCTCAGGATTTTTAAATTTTTCTCCAGTCTTCCCTCGTCGATCACATAACAGGGGGTTTTAAGCTCCTCGATCCTCATTATTTCCTATCTCCATACCGTAACAGTTTCCGGGTCCTCACATACCACCCACGGAAGCCCCCATTTGTTTAAAGCCTCCATATAGGGATCCGGGTCAAACTCTTCCACATTAAATACTCCCGGCTTCTTCCACTGGCCGGTTAACACCATCAGGCTACCGATCATGGCCGGAACTCCGGTGGTATAGGATATCGCCTGGGATTCCACCTCTTTATAGCATTCCTCATGATCGCATACGTTGTAGATGTAAATGGTCTTTTCCTTTCCATCCTTTACACCCGTAAAGATACATCCGATATTGGTCTTTCCTTTGGTTCTGGGACCAAGAGAAGCCGGATCCGGAAGCAGGGCTTTTAAAAACTGAATGGGCACGATCTCCTGTCCGTTAAACTCCACAGGAGAGGTGGAAAGCATACCTACGTTTTCCAGGCACTTCATATGAGTTAAATAGCTCTGTCCAAAGGTCATGAAGAAACGGATCCTCTTTACCCCGGGAATGTTCTTTGCCAGGGATTCGATTTCCTCATGGTGAAGCAGGTACATGTCCTTTTCCCCAACCTCAGGAAAATTATATTTGGATTTAATCTCCATTGGCTCTGTCTCGATCCAGCGGCCATCCTCCCAATAGGAACCGTTTGAGGATACTTCCCTTAAATTGATTTCAGGGTTAAAGTTGGTTGCAAAGGGATAACCATGATCTCCTCCGTTACAGTCTAAAATATCAATGGTATGAATTTCGTCAAAATAGTGCTTTAAGGCATAAGCTGAAAACACACTGGTAACTCCGGGATCGAACCCGCTTCCAAGCAATGCGGTAATGCCTGCATTCTCAAAGCGCTCCTTGTAATCCCACTGCCAGGAATAATCAAAAAGGGCTGTAAAGCCAAGCTCTTCACAACGCTTCTCATAGATCGCTTTCCACTCCGGATCATCCGTATTCTCAGACTCGTAGTTAGCGGTATCAATGTAATCAACCCCTGCTGCAAGACATGCATCCATGATGGTTAAATCCTGATAGGGCAAAGCCACATTTAATACGGCATCCGGCTTATAATCCTTTATGAGGGCAATTACCTCTTCCACGTGATCCGCATCAACCTTAGCTGTCTCAATTCTTGTTTTTGTTGTCCCCGCAAGCTTATCCTTTAATACATCGCATTTCTCCTTTGTCCTGCTCGCGATACAAATGTCAGTAAACACCTCGCTGTTCTGACAGCATTTCCGGATTGCCACAGAGGCAACCCCTCCACAACCGATAATCAATAATCTGCTCATTCCTTTTCCTCCTCTTTCAGTAAATCTTCCACGTATTTAGGCAGCATGAAAGCGCCTGTATGAAGATTTGTTGTATAGTACCAGGTTTCAATTTTTAATTGATTCCATAGTTCTGGCTTAAAATCATTGATGGGATGATACTTTTTCGAAGCAAACCCAAACAGCCAGTAGCCCGACGGGCAGGTGGGAATATGGGCCTGATAAACACGGCTTATGGGGAAGGAACGGAATACCTTCCGGTGCATGCTCCTGCACGCCGCCTCATCCTCATCATAAAAAGGACTTCCATGCTGGTAGACCATGATGCCATCGCTTCGCAGCGCCTTATAGCAGCTGCCGTAAAATTCCTTGGTGAAAAGCCCCTCCGTATGTCCGAAAGGATCCGTGGAATCATTGATGATAAGGTCATATTCCTCTTTTTTGCTTCTTAAGAAACGGAGCCCGTCATCATAATACACCTTGACCCTGGGATCAGAAAGCCCGCAGGATACTTCAGGAAAGATATCACGGCATACATCTACAAACAGTTTATCCGTCTCAACCACATCGATGGACTGAATAAACGGATACTGCAAAAGTTCCTTGGCCACCCCCCCGTCGCCTCCGCCGATGATCAGCACATCTTTCACATTTGGATGGACTGCCATGGGAACATGGGTAACCATTTCATCGTAAATAAACTCATCTTTTTCTGAAAAAACAATGTCTCCATCCAAAGACACAAACTTTCCAAATTCCTGGGATTCGAACACGTCAATTCTCTGGTATTCACTTTCACCGGAAAAAAGCTGTTTATCGATCCGCACCGAAAGCTTCACATTGGAAGTGTGAAATTTTGAAAACCATATCTCCATCGTTTCCTACCTCTCCCCTTCTTGAACCTGATCCTTTAATACCATCAGCCGTTCTACTGCCGGATCTTCGGTTCCCTGCATGGAACAGCCTATTTCCCTGGCGTAAATGATGTACTCCACGATCTCCTCCGTAATCATCTCTCCCGGCGCCAGGATAGGAATACCCGGAGGATAGCACATGACGAACTCCCCGCTTATCCTTCCTGCTGATTCCCCTACCGGAACGGATACTTTTGGGGAATAAAATGCTTTCTGAGGTGATACTGCTACTTTAGGGGCAATGTATTCTCCTGAGAGCATTCCCGTCCGGTCCTTTTTGTAAAGGCGCTCAATATCTGCCAATGCTCCTACCAGACGTTCAATATCCTGTATCCGGTCGCCGATGGAAATGTAGGCAAGGAGGTTGCAGATATCCCCGAATTCGATCTGGATATCATATTCATCCCGGAGGAGATCGTAGACCTCAATTCCTGCCAGCCCATTTCCCAGGGTATAAACAGAAAGCTTTGTCACATCGTAATCAAAAATGCTGGTTCCATTGATCAGATCCCTTCCATAAGCATAGTAACCGCCGATGGAATTGATCTCTCC
>DEYX01000048.1 GCA_002365025.1 Hungatella sp. UBA3147
CGGTTTTATTGCATGTAAGGTGGCGGTTGCAATTGTACTTGGCATTGTATTTGTTTTTGAGCTGCCCCAGAAATTTTTTACATTTGCTGCAAAGAAACAGGAGGAAGTGGACGATAGATAAGAAAGAAAGGTAGGAATAGAAGATGATATGGATTAAAAATGCTCATGTAGTTGACCCTGGGAATCAGGTGGAAGGAACTATGGATATCTGCATTGCAGATGGGAAGATTGCCGGTATGGGAGAACAGCTTAAGATGGATGCCCTTCCCGTTTCAAAGGAGGATTTAGTAATCGATGCTTCCGGTTTTATCGTTGCCCCTGGGTTTGTAGATGTCCATGTTCATTTCCGGGATCCTGGTCTTACTTATAAAGAGGATATACAGACCGGAGCCAGAGCGGCGGCAAAAGGTGGGTTTACAGCAGTTGTTTGTATGGCAAATACAAGGCCTCCGGTGGATAATGTGGAAACCCTTCAGTATGTGATGAGGGAAGGGAAGAAAACAGGTATCCACGTGCTGCAGGCTGCAGCGGTATCTAAGGGACTTCTTGGCAGAGAGCTGACGGATATGGAGGAATTAAAAAAACAGGGGGCGGTGGGATTTACCGATGACGGGATCCCCCTTCTTGATGAGAAGCTGGTAAAAGAAGCTATGGAACGTGCGGTAAAGCTTAACGTTCCATTGAGCTTTCACGAGGAAGACCCTGCTTTTATCACAAATAATGGCATCAACCATGGCAAAGTATCCGAGCAGCTTGGAATCTTTGGTTCTCCGGCTTTGGCGGAAGACTGTCTGGTTGCCCGGGACTGTATGATTGCCCTTCACACCGGCGCGGCGGTAGATATCCAGCATATCAGTTCCGCCGCCTCCGTTAAGATGGTAAAGCTTGCAAAGGAGCTGGGGGCTAACGTGTATGCGGAAGTGACGCCCCATCATTTCACCCTGACAGAGGAAGCGGTATTAAAGCATGGGACACTGGCAAAAATGAATCCTCCCCTTCGGACGGAAGAGGACCGTAAGGCCATAATTCAGGGACTAAAGGACGGAAGTATTGATATCATTGCCACGGATCACGCTCCCCACAGTGCCGAGGAAAAGTCAAAGGAACTGACTGGGGCCCCAAGCGGGATCATCGGGCTTGAAACTGCGCTGGGTCTTGGTGTGACAAACTTAGTCCGGCCCGGGTATCTGACCATGATGGAGCTGATGGAAAAGATGAGTTTAAATCCTTCGAAGCTGTACCGGCTGGATTTTGGCTGCATAAAGGAGGAATGTGCTGCGGATCTGGTGATTTTTGATCCCAATGAGGAATGGACAGTAGGAGAATATGCATCCAAGTCTTCCAATTCCCCGTTTACAGGAGAACGATTGTTTGGAAAGGTGAAATATACCATCTGCGGCGGACGGATCGTTTATCAGGATGAAAAAGACTGACTGATGTGAAAGGAGCCAAAAGGGAGTGATAACATGGAGATAAAGGCACAGGATCCGACGTCTGCTGCGGCTCCAAAAGGCGAACCTGCGGCTGTGGATATTCAGCGGGCTGTAGAGGAAGCAGATATAAAGGGAAGGATCGAGGCCAGTGAGCGGCTTATGGAAGAACTGCGCCGGAGCGTAGAAGAAAACCGTGAGAAAAGGAGTGAGGAAGGCGGGGAAGATAAGAGGGAAACAAGATCTGCCCGGGATACTGTCGCTCTGTCAGATGAAAGCGCCTATTATAAGCTAAGCGCTGATGAGCTTTCTGATCTTGATAAAATGTGGGGAAAGGAAGAGGCTGATTTGGCATGGGAGGATATCCTGTCGTGGAGTCCGTCTGCCTTAAAGCCCTTCCCTGAGGAACTGGAGTATCTTGCTTTGATTTATAAAGATCTGCTGCAGGCCATCCTTGAGAATACGACTGCAGGAGTGCAGGAGGATCAGCTAGCCGCACTGGAGTGCGCATTATCGGCGATCCTTATGAAGGTGCTTGAGTCACGCATGGGGGAACTGAAAATCCTCTTTGGGAGTTTTGGGTCCCCAAGCTCCATGGCAGCCTTAAAGGCTGCGCTTTACCGCAGCGTTACAGGAAAAACTCTAAGCAGCGGAGAACTGCAAAGAGTTTTTGAGGAGCAGGAAAATGCCGGGGATACGGTTAAATTAAATCCGGGCAACATTAGAATCCCGGTAAATGAATCCGGAAATGAAGCAGAGCAAGGAATGATCTATCAGCCTGCCGGGGAGGGACGGATAAAGAATGATCCCCGGTATACCTGGCGGATGCGAAGGGAGGTTCCGCTGTCCGTCCTGGAAGGGAGCGGCTTTCCGGGGAGTAGGACATATGGTGCCAAGGCCTCCATTTCCACAATGGGGAAAAATACGGTCTATACTCCTTCAGACCTTGAATCGGCGGAGGCTTTTGCCGGTTATATAAATCACAAGGGAAATTTGTTAAGAGGCTCCGGGCTTTCAGGGGGAAGCGAGGAGCTTTATGGGTTTCTGGCTGCGCTGATGGCGATTAAATCCCAAACCTTTGGAGCTTATTCCGGGATCAACAAAAGACTGGCTGCTGATTTGCGGGAGGCGGTTGACCGAATGATCGATTACTACATACAGGAAGCGTTTAGGCAGTCTGAGGGCGCAATGAAAAGGCTGGGGGGCAGGAATGTTCTCTTTCAGCCCAGGTCTGCTTATAAAATCTATTATTATATGATGAACCTCTATCAGACCACAAAAGATCTGCGGGAGACCGCAAATAAGGGGATAAAACATGCCTATCAGCAGTTTTTAAAGGATAAGGAATGTCCGGAAGGCAAGGATGATTCCGGATCCTTTTTTACAAAGGACAAAAGGGATCCAAGGGAGGACTGGAAAGAGGGTAAGAAAATAGTAGAACGGGACTGGAAGGAATTTCAGTTCTTTATGGGAAGAGAAGATTTGGGCGGGATTCCCTTAGGAATCATGGAATTAAGTCCCTGGGGAATGCTTGCGGAGCCGGAGCTGACAACCAGAGGAAGGGGAAGTACCATAAGTCCAGTCTTCCTTGGGGGAGCTGCGATTGTTATTTTCATCCTGGTTTTATTTATGTTCTTTTTTTAAAACTGATTTTATAATTGCAAATTTCTTCTTTACAGAAGCACTTTAGTGTGCTACCATGGTAACACATGAAAAGCAAGAGGAGGATGCAATTATGAAAAAAGGAATTATAATAGCAGCAGTGTTAGGAGCGGCAGTCCTGCTTGGCGGCTGTTCCGGGCAAAAGAGCGAAGTTACGGCTTCTGCGTCTTCCGATACCACTGCAGCAACAGCAAAAGAGACTGGAAAAGAATCAGAATCAGGCGCTGATACATTTACCGTTGGATTTGACCAGGATTTCCCGCCGATGGGTTTTGTCGGAGACAATGGAGAATACACTGGTTTTGACTTAGAACTGGCACAGGAGGTTGCAAACCGCCTTGGCAGGAAATTTGTTCCCCAGCCCATTGCCTGGGATGCCAAGGATATGGAGCTGGAGGCAGGAAATATTGACTGCATCTGGAATGGCTTTACCATTACAGGCCGTGAAGATGGCTATACCTGGACAAAGCCCTATATGGAAAACAGTCAGGTGTTTGTAGTGGGAAAGGACTCCGGCATTAAGACCTTAGCTGACTTATCAGGAAAGATCGTTGAGGTTCAGGCGGATTCCTCTGCGGAAAAGGCACTGCAGACGGATGGAAAGCTGGCCGAAACCTTTGGAACCCTTCAGACAACACCGGATTACAATACCGCATTTATGGACCTGGAGATGGGGGCCGTGGATGCCATTGCAATGGATGTGATTGTGGCAGGATACCAGATCGAGCAGAGGAAGGCGGATTTTATTATACTGGATGAGGCCCTTGCTGCTGAAGAATACGGCGTTGGATTTAAGAAAGGCAATGACGCCTTAAGAGATCAGGTCCAGGAACAGTTAGAGGCCATGGCAGCTGACGGGACCCTTAAAAAGATCTCAGAAAAATGGTTTGGCAAGGCTGTAACCACAGTTAAATAATCAAATATTCCGTAAAGTGCCAGGAAGTATTTGCCCCTTACAGCATTTGCCAGATGCAGAATGCAAGCATTCCTGCACCTGGCTCATTGCTTGCAGAAATAAAGATATTTAAACGGGTTCCGGTTCCCTTGCCATGGGCCGGACCCTATTTTTAGAACATGGAGGAGAAATCATGGCTTTAACGAAGATATTTTTACAATTGGCAGGGGGAATGTGGGTCAGCATCCAGATATTTGTAGTGACGCTGGTCTTTTCTCTGCCCCTGGGACTTTTGGTATCCTTTGGAAGGATGTCTAAAAACCCTGTCATTCAGGCCATTGTTAAATTCTATATTTCAGTCATGAGGGGAACTCCATTGATGCTGCAGCTGATGGTGGTGTATTTCGGACCATACTATTTATTCGGCATAAAGGTTGGGAACGGGTACCGCCTCTGGGCTGCATTTATTGGCTTTGTCATCAACTACGCAGCATATTTTGCGGAAATATACCGGAGCGGGATCCAATCCATGCCGGTGGGACAGTATGAAGCGGCAAAGCTTTTAGGCTATACAAAGGCCCAGACCTTTTTCCGTATCATATTTCCCCAGGTGGTGAAGCGGATCCTGCCATCTGTGACCAATGAGGTCATTACTCTGGTCAAAGACACCTCCCTGGCTTTTTCCATCAGCGTTTTAGAGATGTTTGCAGTTGCTAAGGCCCTGGCCTCATCCCAGACAAGCCTTATTCCTTTTGTGGCAGCAGGCCTGTTTTATTATATCTTTAACCTTATCGTGGCAATTGGGATGGAATACGTAGAAAAGCGGTTGAACTATTATCAATAGGAGGAAGAAAAGATGTACTTACTGGAAATGAACCATGTAAAAAAAGCGTTTGATGGCCAGGGCGTGCTTCGGGATATTTCCCTGTCGGTAAAGGAAGGCGAGATCGTTTCCATCATCGGTCCATCCGGTTCGGGAAAATCCACCCTGCTTCGGTGCGCAACTATGCTGGAAGAGATGGATGGGGGAGAACTTAATTATCTGGGAGAAAAGGCTGCATGGAACGGGCATGACGGAAAGGCCATCTATGCCAAAGGGGAAAGACGAAAGGAAATTCAGAAGAATTACGGTCTGGTATTCCAGAACTTCCACTTATTTCCCCATATGACGGTTTTAAAAAACATTACCGATGCGCCGGTTCATGTGCAGAAACGGGATAAGGAAGAGGTTTTTTCCGAGGCCATGAAGCTTCTTAAAAAGATGGGACTGGAGGATAAGGCAGAAGCATATCCCTGCCAGCTTTCCGGAGGGCAGTGCCAGCGGGTAGCCATAGCAAGGGCACTTGCCCTGAATCCCAGGATCCTGTTTTTTGATGAACCGACTTCCGCTCTGGATCCGGAGCTTACGGGAGAGGTATTAAAGGTCATTAGATCCCTTGCAGACATGCATATCACCATGGTCATTGTGACCCATGAGATGGCCTTTGCCAGGGATATCTCAGACAGGATCATCTTTATGGCCGACGGCGTGATCGTGGAGGAGGGAACTCCGGAAGAGGTATTTTCCTCCAGCAATGAGCGGACCCAGAGCTTCCTTGGAAGGTATGGAGAGGGTTGAAATTACCAATTTTAGGCAATTCGTAAAATTAATTAAGGAAAAAGATAAAGATTTTTCACAATCGGATGATATACTAAATGTGGAATCATAGGTGATTTAGGAAAGAAAGAAGAGGAAGCTTATGAAGAAAACATGGATTATGGCAGCAGCTGTCTGTGCGGCAGTTTTATTTACAGCCTGTGGAAAATCTACAAAGAATACAGAAAGTGTGGCAAATACGGTAACGGAAAGTACGGCCCCCGGCTCTGAGAGTACGGGAGATGTAAGCCAGGAAGCGCCGGGCAACGGGGCAGAATTTAAGATACTGGCCGGCACGGTCAAAAAAGTTGGGGACAACTTAGAGAGCATGACCGTGGAGAACGGCGGCAAAGAAATGTCCTTTGACTTAAGCGGTACGGTTGTGGAGACCTCCTATGCGCTTGAGCCGGAGGTGTCAGTCTCCGTTATCTATAAAGGGGAAATTTCCGGCTCGGATGCTTCTAATGCCAAACCTGTCCTGGTATTGGACGGGCAGGAGAACATGAAGGTGCAGGAAGTGACCGGAAGCGTTATGGACCAGGCCATGAGTACCTTTACCATCAAGACGGAATCCGGCGAAGAGATTGGATTTATCAAGGACAACTGCGAGGGTCTGGACACTGATGTTCTTGGAACCGCCACCGATGACAGCAATGGAAGCGGGGCCATGGTAAAGGTGACCTATGTGACCGTTGACTATGACGCAGGAAGCAAATCCAACTTCCCCTTAAGGGTGGAAGCCGCAAAGTAAAATGATTAAAATCCCGAATATGCAGGCATAATTTAATCCATGGAGACAAGCATTTCATAAGCCGAAGGCGTGATGAACTTCTTTTTTCCAAGATAAAAAGCTTGCAAATTCGGGATTTTCATGTACAATAATAGAGATGACAGAAGAAGGGGCCAATGGACCCCTATTTTGATGATTTTGGCTAGAGAACGATAACCAGATTGCAGAAAGGGAATTTAAGATGATCAGTGCACATAACGTAACATTAAGACTCGGGAAAAAAGCATTGTTTGAAGAGGTGAACATTAAGTTTACTGAAGGCAACTGCTACGGGATGATTGGCGCCAATGGCGCGGGAAAGTCCACTTTCCTTAAAATACTTTCCGGTGAATTGGAGCCGACTAACGGCGACATCGTCATAACGCCGGGACAGAGACTTTCCTTCTTAAAACAGGACCACTTTAAATATGACGGCTTTCAGGTGCTTGACACCGTTATTATGGGAAATGCCAGGCTTTATGAGATCATGAAAGAAAAAGATGCCATCTACATGAAAGAAGATTTCACCGATGAAGACGGT
Source organism: Hungatella sp. UBA3147 (assembly GCA_002365025.1). Classification (GTDB taxonomy): domain Bacteria; phylum Bacillota; class Clostridia; order Lachnospirales; family Lachnospiraceae; genus Lacrimispora. Next base: position 6,934 of record DEYX01000048.1, read on the forward strand.
ATCAAGGCTGCGGACTTAGAAGGTGAATTCGCTACCATGAACGGCTGGGAGGCAGAATCCGATGCGGCAAACCTCTTAAACGGCCTGGGAATCGATACAGATCTTCACTACAAATATATGAGTGAATTAAACGGTGCTGAAAAGGTTAAGGTGCTTCTTGCCCAGGCTCTGTTTGGAAACCCTGACATCCTGCTTCTTGACGAGCCTACCAACCATTTGGATCTGGATGCCATAGCATGGCTTGAGGAATTCCTTATTAACTTTGAAAATACGGTAATCGTGGTTTCCCATGACCGTTACTTCTTAAATAAAGTCTGCACCCATATCGCAGACATTGATTACAGTAAAATCCAGCTTTATGCAGGTAACTACGACTTCTGGTATGAGTCCAGCCAGCTGATGGTAAAGCAGATGAAGGAAGCCAACCGGAAAAAGGAAGAAAAGATCAAGGAGCTGCAGGAATTTATCCAGCGTTTCTCCGCCAATGCTTCCAAATCCAAGCAGGCGACTTCCAGGAAGCGTGCTTTGGAGAAAATCGAACTGGATGACATCAAACCTTCCAGCCGTAAATATCCATACATTGATTTCCGCCCGGCCCGTGAAATAGGCAATGAGGTAATAAGTGTTAATAATTTATCAAAGACCATTGACGGAGTAAAGATTTTAGACAATATCTCCTTTACCTTAACCCGTGAAGATAAGGTGGCTCTGGTGGGACCCAATGAGATGGCAAAGACCATTCTCTTTAAGATTCTTTCAGGGGAAATGGAACCTGATGAGGGCGATTACAAATGGGGCCTTACCACCAGCCAGTGCTATTTCCCGAAGGACAACACAGCGGAGTTTGCTAACGATGATACCATCGTTGACTGGCTGACCCAGTATTCTCCGGAGAAGGAAGCCACTTATGTGCGGGGATTCCTTGGACGTATGCTGTTTGCCGGAGAAGATGGCGTAAAAAAGGTACGGGTATTGTCCGGTGGAGAAAAGGTGCGCTGCATGCTTTCCAAGCTGATGATTTCCGGTGCTAACGTGCTGATGCTTGACGAGCCTACGGACCATTTGGATATGGAGTCTATCACGGCACTCAATAATGGTCTGGTAAAATTCCAGGGAGTTCTGATTTTCTCCTCCCGCGACCACCAGATCGTTGAGACAACGGCTAACCGTATTATGGAGATCGTAAACGGACAGCTGATTGATAAGATCACCACCTATGACGAGTATCTGGCAAGTGATGAAATGGCTCGTAAGAGGCAGGTATTTACCTTGACCGAGGAACAGGTTGAAGAAAACGAATAATAAATATATAGGCAGACGCAGCAGTTCTGGCAAAAGAGTATCAGGCCGGAACTTCAGCGTCTGTTTTTTTGTCTGACGCAGATATAACTGGCACCTACCAGTTTTTCGGGAATTATTGCGCATTTTTTTCTTATGACGTATAATCAGAAAAGAAAGGAGGTGAGAACGATTGATACCATAGATTATTATGCCTATGCCTCCCGTATGAGAGGCTGGAATCCTCAGTTGAAAGCGGTGACAGCGGTAGCTACCCTGCTCTTTTGTATTGGAGCCAATGACAGGAAGGTGTCGGTACTGGTGCTTTTCATTATGTCCGGTATCACCATACTGGCAGGCGGAGTTCCCTGGAGAAATTATCTGTCCCTTCTTAAGATCCCACTTGCATTTCTCCTTTTGGGGACAGCAGCCATTGTCATCGACATATCATCGGTACCCCATGGACCGGTGCTTGTTTCCGTTCAGGGAGTTTCCCTGTATCTGACAGAAGGCGGGCCAGAGCTGGCTTTAGGTTTGATCTTAAAAGCACTTGCTGCTTTAAGTGCCATGTACATGCTGGTACTTTCCACTCCGGCAAGCGAGATCATCTGTGTGTTCCGAAGGCTTCATGTTCCCAAAATAATTCTGGAACTGATGAACATGATTTATCGGTTTATCTTCGTAATGATGGATACCCAATGTTTCATGAAGCAGGCAGCCGAGTCAAGGCTGGGGTACTGCGATTTTAAGACTTCCTGCCGCTCCTTTGGCAGCACGGCTGGAAATCTCTTCGTGGTTTCCTTAAAAAAGGCCAATACCTATTATGATGCACTGACCGCCCGCTGTTATGACGGAGAGCTTTTGTTTCTGGAAGAGGAAAAAAGGGTAAAAGGGTGGCAGCTTTGGGCGGCAGCCGGTTATTTTATGGTCCTGTTATGGATGTGTCTGCTGGCTTAACCGCCTTAAGGGACAGAAACAACAGAAGAAGGAGGTGAGGGAAGATAGAGCAAATACTTTTGCAGGCAGAAAACCTGTGCTATTCCTATGGACAGGGCAAGCAGGTATTAAAGGATATCAATATCACCGTGAAAAAGGGAGAGAAAATCGTGATTCTCGGTTCTAACGGTGCAGGAAAATCCACCTGCTTTCTCAATTTAAACGGCGTATACCGTCCGGATTCCGGAAGGATTCTTTACCGTGGGAAAGAGATCAGAAAAAAGGATTTAAATGAGCTTAGAAAAAATGTAGGGATCGTCTTTCAGGATGCGGACAATCAGATCATTGCTTCCACAGTGTTTGCAGAGGTGTCTTTTGGTCCTATGAATTTAAAGCTTCCAAGAGAGGAAGTGAAAAAACGGGTGGAGGATGCCCTGGTATACATGAATTTGGGATCAATGAGAGACCGGCCGCCCCACTATTTAAGCGGGGGGGAGAAAAAGCGTGTCAGCATAGCCGATATCATTGCCATGGAATCCGAGGTGGTCATATTTGACGAGCCTACAGCCTCTCTGGATCCAGTCAATGTGGAAATGCTGGAAGGTGTTCTGGATAAGATGAATGAAATGGGGAAAACTCTTTTGATTTCAACCCATGATGTGGATTTTGCCTACCGTTTTGCAGACCGGGCGGTGATTTTTTCCGGAGGGCGCATTATAGCCGACGGTCCGGTGAGGGAGGTGTTCGAGGATGATGAGGTATTAAATCAGGCCAATTTAAAAAGACCGATTCTTTTGGAGGTTTATAACAGCCTGGTGAGGCACCGCATTTTAGAAGAAGGCGGGGGCTCTCCCAGAGATGCCAGAGAGCTGGAAATGCTCTTACAAACACAAAGAAATTGACAGAAACGTATGAAACAGCTACAATACTACATATCATGTGAAAGGTGCCTGTGAAAATTCTCCGCAGGATAATAGGGAAAAGGGTGCAAATCCCTTACGGTCCCGCCGCTGTAAGTGTGGAGCAGGGCTCAATAAATCACTGGGAAACCGGGAAGAAGAGCTGCTGTGAAGATACACGAGTCAGAAGACCTGCCTTTCATAAGGAGGTTCGATTCGCCTTTGGCTTATCGAACGGCTAATTTACTAAATTCGGGCTGCGCCTTCATTAAGTAAATTATGCCTGCGATGCATCTGGTTACGAGCGATGACCAGATGCCGGGAAGTCTTTTTGTTGTATAAAGATTTACCCTGTGAGCGCCGGTCTGATGAGTGGGAATCATCGGAATCAGGTGCTTATTTTATTGGAACACCCTTCGGGTATACCTTTACACCCGAAAAGCGGGGTGGCCTGCCCAGAACGCTGTGTGGGAAAACAGAAAGGAGAATGAAAATGAGTAAGAAAGAAAAAAGAGTCATGAAACTTGTCATTGCATTTGCTCTGGCCTTTGGAATTGTTCCAAGCGCTTATGGAATGCACATTATGGAGGGGTATCTGCCGGTGGGATACTGTATCGCCTGGGGGGCCATTTGCGTGCCATTTCTGGCAGCGGGATTTTTCTCCATCAGGAAGAGGCTTCAGGAGAACAGGAAAACCATCACCATACTGGCCATGTCGGGAGCCTTTATTTTTGTCATATCATCTTTAAAGATCCCGTCTGTAACCGGAAGCTGTTCCCATATGACAGGAACCGGCCTTGGAGCACTTTTATTCGGGCCGTCCGCAGTCAGCATTCTGGGAATGATCGTGTTGATATTCCAGGCCATATTACTGGCACACGGCGGTCTTACGACGCTGGGCGCCAATACCTTTTCCATGGCAATTGCAGGACCGTTCGTGTCTTTTGGAATTTATAAATTATTAAAAATGCTGAAGGTAAATAAAATGGTCAGCATTTTCCTGGCAGCGATGATCGGTGACCTGTTTACATATTGTGTGACTGCCATTCAGCTTGCACTTGCTTATCCTTCGGAAACAGGCGGCGTCTTTGCTTCTGCCGTTAAATTTTTAGGAGTATTTGCACCAACTCAGCTCCCCCTTGCAATTATTGAAGGAATCCTCACCACAGTGATCATCATCACCCTTGAAACGTATGCCCTTCCGGAACTGAAGGCAATTGGATTCTCAAAGGAGGTTCAGTAATATGACCAGTAAAAACAAAACGATCGTAGCAACTCTCCTGATTTTAGCTTTCCTGATTGCAGCGGTTCCCCTCTTTGCCTTAAAGGGAGCCGAATTCGGTGGTTCTGATGATGCAGGGAGCCAGATGATATCGGAGATCCAGGGAACGGAATATGAGCCATGGTTTACACCGGTAATGGAAACCTTCATTGACGGGGAGCTTCCCGGAGAAGTGGAAAGCCTGCTTTTTTGCATCCAGACCGGTATCGGTGTAGGCGTTCTTGCCTTTTTCATGGGACGGTTCGTGGAACGGAAGAAGTGGCAGGAAAAAGGGAGATCATGAGATAAGATAAGAACCTGACAGAGGGTGTCTTAGAGGAAAAACACCTTTAAGACACCCTCAAATTACAATGTTATATATGCATTTCATTTACATGAATGATTGCTCCTAATATATTAGAATCATTGTTATAGCTGCATTTATCAATTTTGGTTGTTATAAATTTCTCGCCTTTAAAATAGCTCTTGCATGTGTTCTGAAACTTTTCTCTGACAGCTTCAATAAACCAGGATTCTTCTGATATTCCTCCGCCGATGCATATGATTTCCGGATTATAAAATACAGCAATTGTCAGCAATTGGATGGATATATAATTAATCCATTCATCAACTGCTTCTATGGCGGTTCTGTCCCCATTTAAATATTTATCACATACTTCATTTCCATAGACAGCCTTATCTTCTAAAGTTGACTTACGGTTATATATTTTAATCAGAGCTGTCATAGAGCAATAATCCCCTTGACAGTCAAGGGCTCCAGTTTTAAAATTCATGAATAGCAAGTGGTGAAATTCTCCTGCATAGCCATCCTTCCCATAGATAACGCCTTTCTCATCACATAAGCAACCACCGGTGCCTGTTCCGATGATTAAAAATGCAGAAGAGCGGCTTCCTTTTGCATTTCCCATTTTAAGTTCACAAAGGCCGGCGGCTTTGGCGTCATTGATTGTTGCCACATTCTTATTTGTCCTTTTTCCTATTTCATAATTTACATTGCTTTCCTTCATGATACATACATTTGCCGCAGCATAAGATTTAACATTGGAATTTTCATCAATGAGCCCTGGAGCACTTACCCCTATATTTTTTATTGAGTTAAGGTCTTTGATATTTGAACATATGTAATCATAAAATTCATGTATGTTGTCAAACTTTTTTGTTTTAGCTTTCCAACGGTCAACAATTTGGTACGTTTCATCTGCTAATGCATATTTAATAAATGTTCCGCCTATATCAATCCCTAAACAATATTCCATATCCCTCTCCTTAGCCCACCGATTATTATTAAATTCTGTGAAACGAATCCTATGGAAACGCCTTTCTCTTCATTATCATTAGAATATCTCAAAAGAAGTGGATTCGTCAACGGGAAAATGATATACTATTTCTATCTTTTATACGAGGTGAAAAACTATGAAAAAAATGATTTCTTGGAATGTAAACGGCCTTCGCGCCTGTGTGGACAAGGGCTTTTTGGATTATTTTAATGAAGTGGATGCTGATGTATTCTGTATCCAGGAAAGCAAGCTTCAGGAGGGACAGATCGAACTTGAACTTCCCGGATATCAACAGTACTGGAATTATGCGGAAAAGAAAGGCTATTCTGGGACTGCCATATTTACGAAGGAGATGCCTTTGTCAGTGGCTTATGGAATCGGCGTAGAGGAGCATGACAGGGAAGGCCGGGTGATCGCAGCTGAATATCCGGAATACTATGTGGTTACCTGCTATACCCCTAATTCCCAGAATGAGCTGGCTCGTCTGCCTTACCGGATGACATGGGAGGAGGCCTTCTTTTCCTATTTAAAAAAGCTGGAGGAGAAAAAGCCGGTGATTTTCTGCGGAGATTTAAATGTGGCTCATAAGGAAATCGATTTAAAGAATCCTAAAACCAACCGGAAAAACGCAGGCTTTACCGATGAAGAAAGGGAAAAGTTTACCCTTCTTTTGAAAAATGGTTTTATTGACACATACCGTTATTTCTATCCGGAGCTTGAAGGTGTATACTCCTGGTGGTCTTACCGGTTTAGCGCAAGGCAGAAAAATGCAGGCTGGCGCATTGACTATTTCTGCGTATCTGAAAGCTTAGAGGACAGGCTCATAAGCGCGGACATCCATACCGAGGTCTTAGGCTCCGACCACTGCCCTGTGGAGCTTGTGATCCGTTAGAGAGTACCAGACAGGAGAGAACGATAAGGAATGAATTTACTGACGATTGAACATTTAACAAAATCATATACGGAACGTCTGCTTTTTGATGATACCAGCTTCAGCATCAATGAAGGGGATAAGATCGGGCTGATCGGCATTAACGGAACCGGAAAATCCACTTTGCTGCGGATCGTGGCAGGTCTTGAGGAGCCGGATCAGGGGCCTGTGGTAAAGGGACGGAATTTAGATATCCGTTTTCTGTCTCAGAATCCAGTCTTCCATGAAGGTGATACCATTTTAGAGAGCATTGTCCGGGACAATGAAGGGCATGAGCATGTCTGGGACTTGGAAAGCCAGGCAAAGGCCATGCTGACCAGACTGGGATTTTCGGACTTTGATTCCAAGGTGGAGACCTTGTCAGGAGGACAGAGAAAACGGGTGGCATTAGTCAGCGTCCTTCTTGGGAATACTGACTTACTGGTCCTTGACGAGCCAACCAACCATTTAGACAGCAGCATGGCGGACTGGCTGGAGGACTATTTAAAGCGTTTTAGAGGAGCGCTATTGATGGTGACCCATGACCGGTATTTTTTAGACAGCGTTACCAACCGGATTGTGGAGCTGGATAAGGGAAAGCTTTACAACTATCAGGAGAATTATGAAGGCTATTTAAAGCTGAAGGCAGAGCGTATGGACATGGAGGCGGCCTCAGAGCGGAAACGCCAGTCCATCCTTAAAGTGGAGCTGGAATGGATGCAGCGGGGCGCCAGAGCGCGTTCTACTAAGCAGAAGGCTCATATCCAGCGCTATGAGAACCTTCGTGACCAGGAGGGAATTAAGATCGATCAGACGGTGGAACTGGATTCTGTTTCAAGCCGTCTGGGGCGTACTACGGTGGAGCTTAATGAGATCAGCAAAGCCTTCGGGGAAAAGGTTCTGATGAAGGACTTTACCTATGTGTTCTTAAAAAATGACCGAATCGGTATCATCGGGCCCAATGGAAGCGGTAAGTCCACGTTGATGAAGATCATTGCAGGGTGGCTGGAGCCTGACGCTGGGGCGGTCACCATAGGGCAGACCGTGATAATGGGATATTTTTCTCAGGAAAGCGAAGACATGGATGGCAGTGTAAAGGTCATTGACTACATCCGGAATGTGGCGGAGTATGTAAAGACAAAGGATGGAAGTGTCAGCGCCTCTCAGATGCTGGAACGCTTTCTGTTTCCCTCAAGCGTTCAGTACACCACCGTCAGCAAGCTGTCCGGCGGGGAGAAAAGAAGGCTATATCTGCTCCGGATCCTGATGGAAGCGCCGAATGTGCTTTTGCTTGACGAGCCTACCAATGATCTGGATATCCAGACTTTAACGATCTTAGAGGATTATCTTGACAGCTTTCAGGGGATTGTAGTCACGGTTTCTCATGACCGGTATTTTCTGGACCGGGTCGTGCGCCGGATCTTTGCTTTTGAGGGCCAGGGCCGGGTGACCCAGTATGAGGGAGGCTTTACCGATTATCAGGCGGCATTTCAGGAGAAATATCCGGAAGGTCTTAAAGGCCAGGCTGAGGAAGCTGCAAAAAGTTCAGAAGCCACGGAAAAGAAGACCAAGGAAAAGCCAAAGGGAGAGAGGAAGCTAAAGTTTTCCTTTAAGGAACAAAGAGAATGGGAAACCATAGAGGAGGATCTAGCTGCCCTGGAAGAAAAGATCGAAGCCCTGGACAGGCAGATGGGAGAAGCTGCCAGCGATTACAGCAAGCTGAATGCGCTGATGGAAGAAAAGACAGCGCAGGAAAAGCTGCTGGAGGAAAAAATGGAGCGCTGGATGTATCTAAACGATCTGGCAGAACAGATTGAGAACCAATAAGATGAACGATAAAAGTCAGCAGAAACTATTCCGGGACCGGCCCAAGAGACGGAGGAGATAAGCGATATGGTACAGTACAAGATTGCAAAGCACGAGATGGGAACCAATTCTATGGGGCTCTCAAGGGTATCCGGCGGAATCCGCCTGTGTGTGGCTGCGCAAGGAGAGGAATGCAGGGTCCTTATCTATAAGGCCGGAGAAGAAACCCCGGTTCAGACCCTTTCCTTTCCTGCAGAGGCCAGAAAAGGCGATGTATGGAGCATGACCATTCTGGGAGAGGATTTTGAAAATCTGGAATACTGCTTTGAAATCGATGGAAAGCTGTTTTCTGATCCTTATGGAACACATTTTACCGGACGGGAGATATGGGGGGATCTTGAACACGCTTCCACTCATTTAAGATCTCCCATCGAGTTTTCTGATTTTGACTGGGAAGAGGATAAGCTTCTTCAAATCCCATATGAGGACAGTATCATATACCGGCTCCATAACCGGGGCTTTACTAAGCACGCCTCTTCCAAAGTAAAGAGCAGAGGGACCTTTGATGCCATACGGGAAAAGATCCCTTATTTGAAGGAACTGGGCATTACTGCGGTGGAGCTGATGCCAGTGAATGAATTTTTCGAGGTCATCATGCAGGAACCTGTGTATGGGAGCCCTTTTGGTGTGGATAAACCTGTTGGAAAATTGAATTATTGGGGATATACGTCAGGCTGTTATCTTGCTCCAAAGGCTTCCTACGCCTCTATAAAGGACCCGGCTTTAGAGTTTAAAAGCCTTGTGAAGGCTCTTCATAAGGAGGGGCTTGAGATGGTCGTGGAGCTTTTCTTTACCGGAAAGGAACCGCCCTCTTTTGTTCTTGATGTGGTACGGTTCTGGGCGGATGAATTTCATGTGGACGGGATTCATCTGGTAGGAGCCCCACCCTTAGACCTCCTTGAACGGGATCCTTATTTAAGCCGGATCAAGCTGTTTGCGGTTTCCTGGGACCCGGCCTTTGAAGGAAAGGTTAAGCACTTAGGAGAGTATAACGATGGCTTTCTGGTGGATATGCGCCGGGTATTAAAGGGCGATGAGGAACAGATGAAAAACCTTGCATTCCGCATCAGGAGTAATCCGGCGGGGTACGGCGTCATTAATTATATGGCCAATACCAACGGATTTACCATGATGGATATGGTATCTTACGATACCAAGCATAATGAAGAAAACGGGGAGAAAAACCAGGATGGCAATCCCTATAATTATTCCTGGAACTGCGGAGTCGAAGGGCCGACGAAACGGAAAAAGGTGGTGGAACTTCGGAAAAAGCAGCTTCGAAACGCATTCCTTCTATTGCTTCTGAGCCAGGGAACGCCCCTTATTATGGCTGGAGATGAATTCGGCAATTCCCAGTCAGGTAATAATAATGCATATTGCCAGGATAATGAAGTGTCGTGGCTGAACTGGAATCTGGTTAAGACCAATCAGGATATTCTGGAATTTGTGAAGGCTGTGATCGCATTCCGGAAAGCTCATCCGGTATTCCATATGCCGAAGGAGCCAAGGATCATGGATTATCTTGCATGCGGGTTTCCCGATGTTTCCTATCATGGAGTAAAGGCATGGTGTCCGGAATTTGATAATTACCGGCGTCAGCTTGGAATCTTTTACTGTGGGGAATATGGAAGAAAACCGGATGGGACTGCGGATAACAACTTCTATGTGGCTTATAACATGCACTGGGAGCCACACGAATTTGATCTTCCTAATCTGCCTAAGAAGGAGCAATGGCATGTGGTCTTTCATACGGATAAAGGGGAAGAAAACGGCATGTACCCGGAAGGTAAGGAGACTGCGGCAGAAGGGAAACGGTTTCTGATTCCACCAAGGTCCATCGTGGTGTTTATGGGAAAGAAATGATCCGTGGTATTTGAAAAAGTCATTTATGGTTATGATGTTTTTGAGGGCAATCAATCGATTGCCCTCATTTTTTTGTATTTTTTATGAGCACATTTTTGTATATTTTATAATGACAAATTTAGGTATCAATTAAGATAGAAAATAAAGCTTAATTATAATAATTATTGAAAGTCAATGATATATTGCATAAAAGAGGTGGGGCAATGCAAGTTATTGAAAAGCGCGCGTTCAATTTATTGCAGTATCTGCTGAGTGACAGAAATTTTACTGTTAGCAAAGCCATGGATTTATTTGGATGTTCCAAAAGGCAGATTGAATATGATGTGAGTAAGATCAATGAACTGCTGAAAGAAAATGAGATTGAACTAATCAGATTGTCAAAAGGGAGATTTCTGATTAATAAGGAGACAATCGAAAAAGTAACAAGGCTAAACCTTCCCCATCAGAAATTCATTGTTAACGGGGAAAATAAAATCTGGATGATCTGTATTCAGATTTTTTGTACAAGGGAACCTTTGGGGCTGAATCATTTTATTACGAAGCTTCAATCAAGCAAGAATACGGTTTTAGGTGATTTAAGAAAAATTGCTAGGATAGGCAGCCAGTACAAGGTGGAATTAAAATACTCACGAAAGTCAGGTTATTATTTCGAAGGTGAGCCTATTAAAATCCGTTCTCTGGTATTGCTGTCAATTATTAATTTAAAAGATAACTTCTTATGTAAAGAGCTGATCTCACTGGCAGTGTCGGACAATTCCTATGATGCTGTATTTGAAGAAACAAAAGACAAGGTAGAGTCCCTGATTAAGGAATTTAATCTACCGATCATGAAGGAATATCTGATCCTGGTGATCTATTTTATCAGTTTACTGCCCTATCACTGTCAGACAATTACATACGTATCCCCCCTGATCCATGAACCCATGTGGAACCACCTCCCTCTTTATGAAGCTGTAACAGATTTTTATGAGTCACTGACGTTTCATTTGTCCAAGGAAGAGATTGACTATTTATTTGTACTTTTGTTAAGCATGACTTTGGGAGATAACATGTATTTCCAGCTTTACGATCAGGAAAGCATATTTTTACAGGAGATGTGCCAATGCCTGATTAACCGTTTTGAAGTAATCACAGGAACCGTGGTGCAGAAGAAGGCGGGCATATCAGAAAACATGCTGATGCATTTACGTTTGGCCTATTTTCGGCTGAAGTATGGGATACCGGTAGTGAATCCGGCATTGATGCAGGTTAAAAAAGAGTACGGAGAGGTATTTGACATATGCAGATTCGTGCTGGAGCCCTTTGGGGACTATTTTGACTGCTCGATTCCCGATGATGAGATTGCCTATATTGCCTTGCATTTTATGACGGTAATGGATTTACCGGATCAGGATAAGATCAGAAAAAGAGCGATTATCGTTTGCCAGAACGGACTTGCAAGCTCTGTTATGATGAAAAACCAATTAATAAAAATATTTCCCGAAATACACTTTGTGGCTACCTGCAATGCAGAAGAATTCAAAGGGATTCCGCTTGAAACTTATGACATGGTTTTTTCCACTACCGAGGGGATCGATGTGCCTGAAAAGAAGTATATGTTCCTGGCCTCCCCCATTTTAACGGTGGAAGAAAAATTTATAATAAGTGAAGCGGTATATTCTTCGGTATTTGGAATCAAATCAGAAGCTAATTTATCAGTTCATTCCATTTTGGAAATCGTAGAGAAATATGCAGTGATTCATGATCAGAAGGCATTAAGCAGCGACTTAAAGAACCTCTTGCAGAAGAAGTATAAAAAAGAAAGCAACAGAGAAGGAGGATTACCTGTGATAAAAGACCTTCTTACGAAGGAAACCATACAATTTGCTTCCCGTGTGAACAGTTGGGAGGAAGCAATCTGGCTGGGAGCAAGGCCTTTATTGGAGAATGGTTCCATAACAAAAGATTATATCAATGCAATGATAGACAATGTAAAGGGCTTTGGTCCCTATATCGTAATATGTCCCTATGTTGCGATCCCCCATGCACAGAATCAAACAGGGGTCAATAAACTGGGAATGAGCTTCTTGAAGCTGGAAGAAGAGGTTTTAGTGCTGGATAACCCCCAAAAGCCGGTTAAGGTATTCATTACCATGGCGGCGATTGATAATCACACACATTTAAGAGCGCTTGCCCAACTATCTAATATTTTAACCAATGAAGATACCAGGGAACAATTCGTAGCTTGTAACTCAGTGGAGGATGTCATCAAATTGCTTGATATTGATGAGGAATAAAAAAACGAGGTAAATGTCATATGAAGATATTGGCGGTTTGCGGTTCAGGGCTTGGAAGCAGTTTTATGATGGAAATGAATATAAAAAATGTGTTAAAGGAGATTGGGGCAGCAGGAATTGAGGTGGATCATAGTGATTTAGGGGGTGCGACACCAGGAGCGGCAGATATCTTTATTGCAGGAAGAGATATCGCTATGGCAATGACCCATTTGAAAGGAGTCGTAGAGCTTGATAACCTGCTGGATAAAAAAGAACTGAAGGAAAAATTGGAAGAGTCCCTAAGGAAACTGAATGTGATCTAATTGCGCAAAGAGAGGAGAAGACAATGGCTGTTTTAAATATAATACAGGAAATTCTTTCGACCCCTGCAGTATTAGTGGCATTAATTGCTTTGATTGGCTTATTGCTGCAAAAGAAACCTGCAGCAGATACCATCAGAGGCACGATAAAGTCATTTCTTGGTTTTATCGTGTTATCGGCAGGAGCAGATGTGATCGTCACATCCCTGGCCCCATTGGGAGGAATGTTTCAGGAGGCGTTTCATACGACAGGAGTTGTGCCAAATAACGAGGCCATTATTGCGGTGGCATTAAAAGAGTATGGCCAGGTTACTGCCCTGATCATGTTTTTCGGAATGTTCGCCAATATCTTAATTGCCCGTATTACCAGGTTTAAATATGTTTTTCTCACAGGACATCATACTCTTTATATGGCTTGTATGATTGGTGTTATCTTAATTACCATCGGCATGTCTACCGCTGCGACAGTGGTAGTGGGAGCGGTTGCCCTTGGAATTGTTATGGTACTGTTCCCTGCTCTGGCACAGCCAACGATGAAAAAGATAACGAAATCCGATGATGTGGCTTTCGGACATTTCAGCACCATCGGATATTGGTCTTCTGCAATGATTGGTAAATTAGTAGGAAAAAATTCTAAGTCCACGGAGGAAATAGAATTCCCGAAATCACTTGCATTTTTAAGAGACAGTTCTGTTTCTATTTCCCTGACTATGGTTATCTTTTACCTGATCCTTGCACTCTTTTGCGGACCGGACTATGTAAAGAACAACTGGTCAGACGGAACGAATTACATTATGTTTTCCATTACAAAAGGAATTCAGTTTGCGGCAGGAGTATTTATCATTTTACAGGGTGTACGTCTGATCCTTGCGGAAATTGTGCCTGCATTCAAGGGTATTTCGGAAAGGCTGATTCCCAATGCGAAACCGGCCCTAGACTGCCCGATTGTGTATACCTTTGCGCCAAATGCTGTATTAATTGGATTCTTTTCCAGTTTCGTAGGCGGGATCGTAGGTATGATCATGCTTATTCTTACCGGAGGAATCATCATATTGCCGGGAGTTGTGCCTCACTTCTTCTGCGGCGCTACGGCGGGAGTTTTCGGCAATGCCAACGGAGGGGTAAAAGGAGCTGTATTTGGATCCTTTATAAACGGTTTAATGCTGACTTTTGCTCCGCTTCTCTTAATGCCATTGCTTGGTGATCTGGGTTACCAGGGAACAACCTTCTCTGATCTGGATTTTATAGCTTCCGGATTCTTAATCGGTAAAGCCGGGCAATTAGGGCCAATAGCTGCCACCATATTCGTATTCGGAGTATTGGCAGTCATGATCGCTGTCTCAATTAAGAAACCTGGGAGAAAAGAATCAGAATCATGATACATAATGAGGAAGGCTGTAATGCCTGATGGCAGGATCAGGCATTACAGCTCTTCTTTCACCGGAAGACAGGATTTTCTGTCAGAGATTAAGGAAAGAGGGATTGGAATGGAGTATAAGGAGCTGCAATTAATTGCCAATGATATCCGCAAGGGAATCATTGAGGCCGTATATCGTGCAGGCTGCGGACATCCGGGAGGATCATTATCCGCAGCAGAAATACTGGCGTACCTGTTTTTTAAAGAGTTGAATATTGATGAAAAAGACCCGGGAAAGGAAGACCGGGACCGGTTTATCTTATCCAAGGGTCATATAACGCCAGGGTATTATGCAGTACTGGCTAACCGTGGATTCTTTCCTGTGGATGAATTATCGACTTTTCGGAAGTTAGGTTCCAGGTTACAGGGGCATCCGGATATGAAGAAAACGCCTGGCGTGGATATGTCCAGCGGCTCTTTGGGACAGGGTATCTCCGTTGCTGCCGGGATGGCTTTGTCAGGGAAGCTGTCTTCTAAAAATTACCGTGTCTACGCGCTGGCAGGTGACGGGGAAATACAGGAAGGGCAGGTATGGGAAGCTGCCATGTTTGCAGCCCACAGGAAATTAGACAATCTGGTCGTGATTGTAGATAATAATAATCTCCAGATAGACGGAACAGTTGAGGAGATCTGTTCTCCTTATCCCATCGACAAGAAGTTTGAGGCTTTTGGGTTTCATGCCGTGACAGTCAACGGCCATAACTTTGAGGAACTGGAAGAAGCCTTTCTGACGGCAAAGCAGGTAAAAGGAAAACCAACGGTTATTATTACGAAGACAATAAAGGGAAAAGGCATCTCATTTATGGAAGATAATTTGTCCTGGCATAGCGGTGTACTGAATGAAGAGCAGTATCAGCTTGCTATGGGCGAATTAGAAAGGGAAAGGAAGATGTTATGTCAGGGATCATAAAGAAGGCAACCAGAGACAGTTATGGCGAGGCATTAGTGGAATTAGGCAATATCCATGTAGATTTACTAGTATTGGATGCTGATCTGGCTTCTGCGACAAAGACCGCTTATTTTAAAAAGGCATTTCCTGACCGACATATCGACTGCGGGATAGCAGAGTGCAATATGATGGGGGTTGCTGCAGGCTTATCATTAACAGGTAAGATTCCCTTTGCCAGTTCCTTTGCCATGTTTACGGCAGGCCGTGGGTTTGAACAGATACGCAATTCCATTGGATACCCTGGTTTAAATGTAAAAATCGGAGCCACTCACGGAGGGATCTCTGTAGGAGAGGATGGAGCCACGCATCAATGCAATGAGGACTTTGCTCTCATGAGGACCATACCGGGAATGGTTGTCATATGTCCTTCGGATGACATAGAAACAAAAGCAGCGGTAAAGGCGGCATATAACCATAAAGGGCCTGTTTATTTAAGATTTGGAAGAGTCCCTGTTCCTCCCGTTAATCAGAGGGAAGATTATCATTTTGAGATTGGGAAAGGTGTCGTATTAAAAGAGGGCAGAGATATAACTGTCATTGCAAATGGGATTCTGGTAAATGAAGTGCTTGAGGCAGAAAAGGTATTGGCGGGTAAAGGGCTTCAGGCACAAATCATAAATATCCATACCATTAAGCCCTTGGATAAGGATTTAGTGATACAGTCAGCAAAAAAGACAGGGAAAATAGCAGTAGTGGAGGAGCATTCCATGATTGGCGGGTTAGGAAGCGCGGTGTGTGATGCCCTGTCTGAACATTATCCGGTCCCAGTTTTAAAAATAGGCGTGAATGACGTCTATGGAAGATCCGGCTCTGCAAGGGAACTCCTAAGAGAGCATGAACTGGATTCAGAAAGCCTGGCAAATCGCATTCTTAATTTTTATAATCGGAAGTAATACGCTTTTACAAAACTTAAAGAAGACACACCATGGAGGAAGATTGCCCTGGTGTGTTTTCTTATGCAGTTTTTTCAGGGAAGGCTGCATGGAAGCGCTTGACTGAGGGGAGCCGTGTAATCTTGACAACTTCTTGACATGGCACCTTTTCATTTTAACACCGTCTTGATTTTTTCTCTGATATGATTGTGAACATAGGGAGAAGAAAAATAAAAGGATCAGGAGAGGATATCATGGGAGCTATTTTGATGCTAATAAGCATTATCGGTGTTTCATTGTTAATTTATTTATTTTATATTTTATTTCGAGGTGATCAGTTATGAGCCAAATTGTTTTGCAGGATATGTTTTATATTGCTGTTTTAGTTGGATTGTCCATTCCTTTAGGCATTTATATATACAAGGTTATGACAGGGCAGAGAGTATTATTGACACCTGTCCTTGCCCCTGTGGAAAAGGGGATTTATAAGCTTATGGGCATTGCCGCCGAGGATGAGATGAACGCAGGGAAGTATGCACTTTCCGTTATTCTATTCAGCGGGGCAGGCTTTGTTTTTCTTTTCGGTTTGCTGATGCTGCAGGGGGCTCTGCCATTTAATCCGGAGGGAATGAAAGGAACCAGCTGGCATCTGGCTTTTAACACAGCCGCCAGCTTTATCTCCAACACCAACTGGCAGTCCTATTCAGGCGAATCCGCCCTGTCTTATTTTACCCAGTTTTCAGGCCTTGCCGTCCAGAACTTCGTGTCAGCAGCGACGGGGATTGCCGTCCTCTTTGCCTTAATCAGAGGCTTTGTCCTGAAACAGAAGAAAACCATCGGGAATTTTTGGGCGGACTTAATAAGGTCCACGCTTTATATCCTGATCCCGATTTCTTTTCTAGTGGCTTTGCTGCTTGTTTCCCAGGGGGTGGTACAGACGTTTGGCCCCTATAAAGAAGTTGCCATGCTGGAAAATGGAGCCTTGCAGACAATCCCCTTAGGTCCTGCGGCAAGCCAGATCGCGATCAAGCAGCTTGGAACGAACGGAGGCGGCTTCTTTGGGATGAACTCTGCTTTTCCGCTTGAGAATCCAACTGCCTTCTCCAACCTGATACAGGTTCTATCTATTCTGCTGATTCCTGCGGCGCTTTGCGTAAGCTTTGGAAGGGCAGTAAAAGACGGCAGGCAGGGGCGGTCAATTTATATTACTATGATGATTTTCTTTGTCGCAGCTCTTGCTGCCATAACCGTCAGCGAGCAGTTTGCGGCTCCTGTGTTTGAAGACGCAGCAGTTTCCGGCAGCATGGAGGGCAAGGAGATAATTCATGGTGTCGGTGCTTCCTCCTTATGGGCAGTGGTAACCACGGCCGCATCAAACGGCTCCGTGAACGCAATGCACGACAGCCTTACTCCCCTTGGAGGAATGGTTTCCATGTTCCTTATGCAGCTGGGGGAAATTGTATTCGGCGGCGTGGGAAGCGGACTTTATGGAATGCTTGCATTTGTACTCCTTACCGTATTTATAGCAGGCTTAATGGTTGGCCGGACTCCGGAGTACCTGGGGAAAAAGGTAGAGCCCTTTGATATGAAGATGGTTTGCCTAATTGTCCTTGTACCCCCGCTTCTGACGCTTATAGGAACTTCCGCAGCCGTCTCTATGCCTGGTGCCCGGTCATGGCTGACCAATTCAGGAGCCCATGGATTTTCAGAGATTTTGTATGCCTTTTCTTCCATGGCGAATAACAACGGCAGTTCCTTTGGAGGGTTCTACGGGAATACCCCGTTTACCAATATTTTGGGCGGGATCATTATGCTGTTAGTTCGGTTTATTCCCATGACAGCCGTCATTTTCCTAGCCGGCAATATGGCAAGGAAGAAAGCCGTAGCCGTCAGCGAGGGCACTTTGTCCACCAGCAATGGCATATTTATAGGACTTTTGACCGGAGTTATCCTTATCATCGGCGCGCTGAGCTTTTTGCCGGCGCTGGCCCTTGGACCCATAGCCGATTTCTTTACAATGCAGTGACAGAAGGTGATTAGAATGGAAAAAAAGAGTGTTGATAAAAGCATCTTTTATGATGCGCTGAGACAGTCCTTTGTAAAGCTGTCTCCCAAGGTGCAGGTGAAAAATCCTGTCATGCTGGTGGTTTATATAGGAGCAGTCCTGACCGGTGTTTTATATTTTCTTTCCTTTGCAGGACTTAAGGATGAGAATTCGGGTTATACCTTAACCATATCCCTGATTTTATGGTTTACCGTCCTGTTTGCAAACTTTGCAGAAGCGATTGCAGAGGGGCGGGGGCGGGCACAGGCAGACAGCCTGCGAAGTGCCAAAAAGGATGTAAAGGCAAGAAAACTGAAAACAAAATCCAATATTGACGATTATACCGAGGTTCTTTCCAATACCCTGAAAAAAGGAGATATCGTATATGTCAGGGCAGGGGAGCAGATTCCAATGGATGGGGAAGTGATCGATGGGGCAGCCTCTGTGGACGAAAGTGCCATTACCGGCGAATCTGCGCCGGTCATCCGTGAATCCGGCGGCGACCGAAGCGCTGTAACAGGGGGAACCACCCTGGTGTCTGACTGGCTGATCATCGAAGTAACAGCGGAAGCAGGAGAAAGCTTTCTCGATAAAATGATATCCATGGTGGAAGGTGCATCCAGAAAGAAAACGCCTAATGAAGTGGCTTTGCAGATTTTGCTCATAACCCTTACCATTATTTTTCTTGTGGTAACGGCAGCCTTGCGGCCCTTTACCGGCTTTGCAAGCCTACAGGCAGGATCCGGTTCTGCCATCTCCATCACCAATGTCATTGCCCTTTTGGTATGCCTTGCGCCTACCACCATTGGTGCGCTTCTATCCTCCATCGGTATTGCGGGCATGAGCCGCTTAAATCAGGCCAATGTTCTGGCAATGAGCGGGCGGGCCATTGAAGCTGCCGGGGATGTGGATGTTCTGCTGCTTGATAAGACAGGGACCATTACCTTGGGAAACCGCCAGGCAAGTGAATTTCTAACCGTGGCCGGCATTACAGAGCAGGAGCTTGCCGATGCGGCCCAGCTTTCCTCTCTTGCGGATCAGACAGCGGAAGGAAGAAGCATTGTGGTTCTGGCAAAGGAACGGTTCGGGATACGTGGCAGGGAGCTTTCGGCCCTGGGTGCAAGCTTTGTGGAATTTACAGCAAAAACAAGGATGAGCGGAATCGACTATCAGGGAAACGAGATCCGGAAAGGTGCTGCTGATACCATAAAAGCCTATGTGCTGGAAAAGGGAGGCAACTACCCGGAGGAATGTGAAAAGCTTGTAACGCGTGTTGCCGAGGCAGGAGGAACTCCTCTTGTGGTGGCAAAAAACAATCAGGTGATGGGCGTGGTCTATTTAAAGGACATCGTGAAAAACGGTGTAAAAGAACGTTTTGAAGATCTGCGGAAAATGGGCATCAAGACCATTATGATCACCGGTGACAACCCCATGACGGCAGCGGCTATTGCTGCAGAAGCGGGCGTTGATGACTTTCTTGCGGAGGCTACGCCGGAAGCAAAACTGGCTCTTATTCGTGAGTACCGGGCCAAAGGCCATCTGGTCGCCATGACCGGAGACGGCACAAATGATGCTCCTGCCCTGGCACAGGCAGATGTTGCAGTTGCAATGAATTCAGGAACCCAGGCTGCCAAGGAGGCAGGAAACATGGTGGATTTAGACTCCAGCCCTACCAAGCTCATCGATATTGTCCGGATCGGCAAGCAGCTATTGATGACAAGAGGGTCTTTGACGACCTTTAGTGTGGCAAACGATGTAGCAAAGTATTTTGCCATCATTCCAGTACTGTTTTTCGGCATTTATCCCCAGCTGGAAGCTTTGAATTTTATGAGTCTGACCAGCGCCAAAAGTGCCATGCTTTCAGCAATCATTTATAATGCACTGATCATTATTGCACTGATTCCTCTTGCTCTTAAAGGGGTAAAATACCGGGAGATGCCGGCTGAAAAGCTGCTGGCAAGGAACCTGCTGGTCTATGGCCTGGGCGGGATCTGCGCGCCTTTTTTCGCAATCAAGCTGATAGATATGATTCTGACCGCGTGCGGTCTTGCGTGAGGTGAATAGAAACAATGAAAATCATGAAATTATTAAAAACCGCTGCTATATGCTTTGGCATAATGACCATATTGTGCGGTATCATTTATACGGCTGCAGTTACGGGGGCAGCCCAGCTGCTGTTTCCGGATCAGGCAAACGGCAGCATGATCGTTGTTACCCAAAAGGATGGAACACAAAAGGAATATGGATCTCAGTTGCTGGCCCAGGAGTTTACAAAGCCCCAATACCTTATTGGAAGGCCCGCCGGCGTGACAAATCTCTCCCCTGTCAGCAAAGAGCAGAAATCCCTTGTTTTAGAGCGCATAAACTGGTGGCATTCCTTTGACCCCGGCAATCAGGAGGATATTCCCATGGATCTGGTTACGGCATCAGGAAGCGGCGTTGATCCTCATATTTCCCCTGAAGCGGCAGAATACCAGGTGGCAAGGATTGCTGCCGCCAGGAATTTAACAGAGGATGAAGTGAGAGGCATTATTAAGACCTGTACAAAGGGGCGCTTTCTTGGATTTATCGGCGAACCTGGCGTAAATGTTTTAAAGGTGAATTTGGCTCTTGATGGTTTGCTGCAGATAAAAAAAGTGGTATGATATCTAAAAAGTAAGGTGGTGGTATTTGGATGGAATCCTTTGATTACAGACCTGACCCTGACGCGATTTTAGAGGATATTCAGACGCATCGGGACCAAAGGCCGGGCAGGTTAAAAATATTTTTTGGATATGCTGCCGGTGTAGGAAAAACCTTTGCAATGCTTGACGATGCCCAGGAACGCCTAAAAAGCGGGATCGACGTTTTAGTCGGCTATATCGAGCCTCATACCCGTCCTGAGACCATGCAGAAACTGCATGGTCTGCCGGTGCTTCCACCCAAAACCGTATCATACCGCAATATAGAGCTAAAGGAATTCGACTTAGATAAGGCTTTGGAACTTAAACCGGAATTGATTCTTGTGGATGAGCTGGCCCATACCAATGCAGAAGGCGGAAGGAATAAAAAACGTTATCAGGACATTGAAGAGCTTTTGGGAGCAGGGATCGATGTTTATACAACTGTGAATGTTCAGCATATGGAAAGCTTAAATGACGTGATCGAGAACATTACAAAGGTCAGGGTCCGGGAAACCGTACCGGATTATATCTTTGACCGGGCGGAGAAAATCGAACTGGTGGATATTGAACCGGATGAACTGCTGCGCCGTCTGGAAGGAGGTAAGATCTACCGAACTGACCGGGCGGAAACGGCCATGCAGAATTTTTTTACACAGGATAACCTGCGGCTTTTGCGGGAGATGGCCCTGCGATGCGCTGCGGATAAGATCAGCTTAGAGAATCAGAGTGAGCGGAGCTTATCCGATAAAATGGCTAACACCAAGCTGCTTGTCTGCATCGGAGCTTCCCCCTCATCGGCAAAATGCATCCGGTGGACAGCGCGGGCGGCGGAAGCATTTCACGCAAGCTGGGGCGCATTGTACGTGGAGAGTACGGAAAGCGAGGACCTTACCGCTGAGCAGCAGAAGACCATCCGTGCGAACCTGGACCTGGCAGAGAAGCTTGGAGCTGAGCTTGTCAACCTGACTGGACATGATATTGCCGCCACTGTATCGGAATATGCCAAGCTATCCGGTATCACAAACATCGTGGTGGGCAAAAGCAGAAATAAAAAAACACTTAAGAATCTGTTCGACATGGATTTTGAAGATAAGCTCATCTCTCTTTTGCCTAATATAGAAATCCACATCATACCTGGGAGCGTTGCCAAACGCAACTATAAAGAGCCAAGGAAAAAAGCAAAACATGACAGTATTCATTTTTCCTGGACGGACACTGTGAAAGCACTCTCTATTTTAGGTGGCGCCACCCTGTTATCCCTTTTGCTTCACAGGCTTAATATTATGAACCAGAATATCATAATGGTTTATATTTTCTCCGTTTTACTGGTTTCCCGAATGACGGAAGGGTACTGGTACGGAGTTGTTGCTTCTGCGGTCAGCGTACTAACTTTTAATTTCTTTTTTACAGAGCCCTATTACACTTTTAACGCAATCCAATCCGGCTATCCCCTGACCTTTGTCATCATGCTCTTAGTTGCTTTAATTACAAGCGCTTTGACCGTGCGCATGAAAGCGGAAGCCCGGCTGGCCGTGAAAAGAGAACACCGTACTGAAATCCTGTATGAGATCAATAAAAAGTTACTTGCTACAAGGGGCCTTGACCGGATCGTGGCTCTTACAAACGACTATGTGGCCAAGCTGTTTGAACGTTCTATCATTTTTTTTACTGCGGATCCTGAACATGGGGAGAATGGTGAAGTAGTGCAGACGGCTGATGATATCGGTTCCGATGTCTTAAACTCCGCCGGCGAAAAGGCGGTTGCACACTGGGTATTCTTAAACCAGAAACAGGCTGGAGCAGGGACTGATACCCTGATGGGAGCGGCAGCATTTTATATGCCGGTGATCTCTCAGGGAAAGGTTCTTGCTGTCTGGGGAATTTCCTGTGGAAAAGGAAATCTTGATCATAATACCCGGCTGTTTTTACGCATGATCGCTTCCCAGGTGGCCATGGCCCTGGAGCGGCAGCACCTTTCCGATGAACAGCGGAACATGATAGTGGAGTCGGAAAAGGAAAAGATGCGCAGTACCCTTTTACGGGCAATATCCCATGATCTTCGCACGCCTCTTGCAGGCATCTTGGGTGCCAGCTCCGTGATTCGGGAAAATGGGAAGATGCTTGATGAAAATACCCAGGACAGCCTGATCGCCAACATACAGGAAGAATCACAATGGCTCATACGTATGGTGGAAAATCTGCTCTCCGTGACACGGATCAATGAAGATGCTTCCAATCTTAAGAAAAGCACGGAGGCAGCGGAGGAAGTCGTAGGAGAGGCCGTCAGCCGTATCAAACGAAGATTTCCCCAGAGTAACATTCATGTTCATGTCCCGGAGGAATTTTTAGAGGTCCCAATGGATGGAACCTTAATTGTGCAGGTGCTGATAAACCTTCTTGAGAATGCTATTAAATATTCTCCGGCCGATTCTTCCATTGAGGTTCGTTTGGATAGGGAAGGAACATGGGCAAAATTCGAAGTGCTGGACAGGGGAAGGGGAATTCTAAGTGAAGATCTACCCCATCTGTTTGCTGGTTATAAGCCAAACGAAAACAGGAGCGCTGATTCCTCAAGAGGAATGGGGATCGGTCTGTCCATCTGCAAAACCATTGTCAATGCTCATCAGGGAAACTTAGAGGCTGAAAACAGAAAGGACGGAGGAACGGTATTCCGCTTCACTCTGCCCTTGAAAGGAAGTGAATAAATATGGATATAGAACCAATGGTGCTGATCATTGAAGATGAAGATGCGATTTGCAATTTTATATCTGCCATCCTGACCTCAAATGGTTATCAGGTGGTTAAAGCCAGTACAGGGAAGGAAGGACTTTCCCTGTTTACCTCCCGTGTTCCCGATATCATCCTTCTGGATCTTGGATTGCCGGATATTGATGGTGTGGAGATCCTTAAAACGATACGTCAATGGTCAAAGACTCCTGTGATTGTGGTTTCCGCCCGCGGTCACGAACGTGAGAAGGTGGCTGCCCTTGACTTCGGCGCTGATGATTATATTGTAAAGCCATTTGGGACCTCAGAACTCCTTGCCCGGATCCGGACGGCAATGCGGCACAGCCCTCAATCGGCCTCCGCAGAAGCTCAGGGGGATGAAACGTTTACCGCTGGGAGGCTGGAAATCGATTATAATAAACGGGTCGTATACAAAGGTGGAGAAAAAATCCATTTAACACCTATTGAATATAAGCTGTTGGTTTTGCTGTCCAAGAATGCAGGCAAGGTGCTTACCCATGATTTCATCATACGGGAAATATGGGGGGTTTATACCGATGAAAGCCATACCCTTCGCGTCAACATGGCGAATATAAGGCGTAAGATAGAGGAAAATCCTGGAGCGCCCCAGTATATTCTTACGGAAATGGGTGTTGGATACCGTATGGTGGAGGATTTTGAAGAAGGGTAAAAAAAAGATATATCGTTTGAGTCTAAATGGTTTGATTTGCAAATGATTTTGTGATAAAATTCTTTTGTTTTTATAAAAGAATACGAAACTTAAGGCGGAAAAATAATGAATATTATAAAATACGGTATTGATGTAATTCTTCATTTAGATAGCTATATGAACTTGATAATCCAACAGTTCGGAGCTGGAACCTATTTGATTTTATTTTTAATTGTTTTTTGTGAAACAGGACTGGTTGTGACTCCGTTTCTTCCAGGCGATTCCCTGTTATTTGCGTCTGGTGCATTTGCTGCCCTGGGTTTCCTTGATATTAAGCTATTGCTCCTGATAAATGGTCTAGCAGCGGTACTTGGAGATACCGCAAATTATACACTTGGAAGAACCATTGGCCGCAGGATATATGAAAAAGAAAATTTGAGATTCATAAAAAGAGAGCATCTGATAAAAACTCACAAATTCTATGAAAAACACGGTGCCGCTACTATTATCATAGCAAGGTTCATACCCATTATCCGTACCTTTGCTCCATTTGTAGCCGGAATAGGAGAAATGAAGTATATGAGATTCATCTCATATAATATAGTCGGTGGACTGGCCTGGGTCATACTGTTTACTTTGGGCGGCTATTACTTTGGAAACCTGCCTGCGGTAAAGCATAATTTTACACTTGTTATATTTGGCATCATATTTATATCCGTCATACCAGCAGTTTTGGGATTACTGAAAGAGAAAATGAAGCAAAGAGAAGACCGAAGAGAAGAACGAATATGATTATGGACAAAGACACCCTGTCTAACAATGAATTATTGTCAGGCAGGGTGTCTTTGTCATAAAGATGTGTGGCTCCGGGTAAAAACGGTCCTTAATCCTCAGGATAAATAAGCTGGTCGTC
>DEYX01000080.1:0-14445 GCA_002365025.1 Hungatella sp. UBA3147
ACCACAATTTTAAAGGAGCAGGTCCCTTATATCAAGGGTCCGTTGCTTAAGGAGGGGGAGCACGATATGATGTTTGCCCCGGAAATATCCCAAAGCTTTGAAAGTGTTTATGAACATTGTAAAAAAGCCATCGACCGGACAAGTTTCGGAGAGCATGGTCTTCCTCTCATGGGGGGCGGCGACTGGAATGACGGTATGAATGAGGTAGGAATAGAGGGGAAGGGAGAGAGTGTCTGGCTTGCATGGTTTTTCTATACGGTGCTGGGGGACTTCATTCCTTTGTGCGGTCAGGAGAATGATGAGGCTTACGGCCGGGAACTGGAGCAGAAACGGGAAGGCCTGCTTCAAAGCATCGAAGAACACACCTGGGATGGGGAGTGGTATCTTCGTGCCTTTTACGACGACGGCTCGAAGCTGGGATCCAAGGAAAATGATGAGTGCAGGATCGATTCCATCAGTCAGTCCTGGAGCGTGATATCAAAGGGAGCAAAAGAGGATCGGGCAAAAACGGCAATGCAGTCGGCATGGCGTTATCTCCTAAGAGAGGAAGAGGCTATTTCCCTGCTTTTGACGCCTCCCTTTAATAAAACAAGCAAAAACCCAGGTTATATCAAAAATTACATCCCGGGTATGCGGGAAAACGGAGGCCAGTATACCCATGCGGCGGTTTGGCTGGCGATTGCCACGTCAATGCTCCGTGACTATCACATGGCACAAACTCTGTTCACCATACTTAATCCGATTCACGTGACGCAAACCAGGAAGGATGTGCTCAGGTACGAGAAGGAGCCTTATGTCATGACGGCGGATATCTCCTTAAGCCCTCCTTATACCGGAAGAGGTGGTTGGAGCTGGTATACCGGTTCCGCAGGCTGGATGTACCAGGGGCTATTAAGCTGGTTTCTTGGCATTCGGAAAGAGGTGAATGAGCTGGTCATTGATCCGGCCACGCCGGCAAGCTTCGGCGACTTTTCTATTGAGTATAAGTATGGCAGATCTATCTATGAAATCAGGGTCGAAAGCAGAAGTAAGGGAACTCTGACAACGGAAGCGATCACTGTAGATGACAAGCTCATTAAGGGGAACAGGGTTATGCTTGTGGATGACGGAGAAAAGCATCTGGTTATCGTATAGTATCTTGTTTTGCTGTTCCTGGGAGACAGAGTCCTATAGCAACAGGAATGGGGAATCGGAAAGGAGGTAACATGAAGACTGACAGACGATTGAATCATGCATATAAAAATGCTGATGTTGTGTATTTTGATGATAATTCAAAATATATATTTTTTAGTGATATCCACAGAGGGGATGACAGCATCTCAGATGAATTTACCAGAAATCAGAATGTTTTTTTGCATGCGTTAAATTACTATTATAAAGAAGGATATGAATATATAGAAGTTGGAGATGGAGATGAGCTTTGGGAATACAAGAATTTTAGTGTTATCCGTTTGGCCCACAGCGATGTTTTTACAGTGATCAAAAAGTTTTATGATGAAGGCCGCTTTATCATGTTATATGGGAATCATAATATTTATTTAAAGTCAAAGCTATTTATCAGAGAAAATTATTATCAATATTATGATGAATACAATCAAAAACGAGTGGACTTATACAGGGGACTGAAGCCGAAGGAGGCCATCATTCTTAAACACAAGAAAACCAAACAGAAGATTTTTGTGCTTCATGGGCATCAGGGTGACATTATGAATGATCAGCTATGGCTTTTTTCCATGTTATTACTTCGATATTTTTGGAGGTATCTGCATATCGTTGGATTCGGCAATCCAACCAGCCCGGCCCGTAATTTATTTAAAAGACATAAAGTAGAGAAGGTTTATGACAGATGGATAGAAAAAAATAAAATGATGCTGATCTGCGGACATACTCACAGACCAAAGTTCCCGAAAGCAGATGACCTCCCATACTTTAATACTGGCTGCTGCATACGAACCCGTGGGATTAATGGGATTGAGATTGTAAATGGCATGATACAAATGGTTGACTGGAGAATTGCTGCCAATGAAAAAGGAGAATTGCGTGTTCACAGGACAGTAGTTAGAGGACCGGTACCCCTTGAAAATTATGATTATAAAAACAATCCCTTTTCAACTCATTATAATAACTAAAATGGAGTTAAACCCCTAAACTGTCGTAAAGGCCGGAAAATGAAAACCGCAATCCTTTAAAAAGGACTGCGGTTTTCATTTGCAGACTAAAGTTACTTCCAATTAGAAAGCCAGGACTTGTCATTTGCAATTGCATTTACGATCTCTTCCCCTGATTTGAAATTATCAAAGGTGCCTCTGTTAATTTCACTAATGGCTTTACCCAACAAGTTTTCATAGTACGCTTCCGGTGTTATTTCGGTTGTGGTCTGGTGGAAATGCTGCTGGGATTCAGACGAGGCTATTCGTGCATATTCGTCTTTTACTTGGGATATGAGCTTATCACGGTTCATACAATTTACTCCTTTGCATAAAAAATTAGTTATTTATCATTACCGGGTTTGTGACGGCTGCCGGACTGCTTCTTAGTATTTCGGCTTTCTCCATCTAATGCGCTCTCAGCCATGGTAGGGCCACCATTGGCTTTTTTCTTACGGATTGATTTTGGGTCAAGTTGTGAATCTTTTGCCATAATTATTCTCCTTAATATTAATAGGGTTATTATCTACAGGTAAAAGGATATTATTCGCTTTCGGATTTTGTATTCGGGCTTGTGTTAAGAAGATATCTGGAGCTTATGGAAAAGGAAGAAAAGATATATAAATTAGTGGAATACGGAAAGGTTGGAAGACCGCAGCACAAATATAGAAAGATATAATAATGGTTCGGCGCAATCACAATTTGCCTGACAGGATTGTGTAAATGATATCAGGCAAATTGAGATAAAATAATTAATAGGCTATTATTTAATATCTCTTTGGCAGGCATAGGATTGCCAAACCTTGTGAACCTAAATACGGTAACTGTGTATCGCGGATAACCTCTGTCCGGATTAGTCTGCCATTCCGGTCAGTAAAGAAAACACTGATGGAGCCCTCATTTCCGTTGAGTACATACAAGTTATTGGAACAAACACCGCTGTCAATCGGTGCACCAGATCCATCATTCGTACTATAGGTAATATTTGTAACTTTAAGACGTCCGTTCCGTTCAACTTCATACGTCGTTATTGTGTGGCCGCCAGCATTGGAAGTATAGGCAAAACGTCCGTTTTCAGATATTGAAACCCAACAGGTAGCTGATTGAAAATTCAATACAGATGGACTAATGACTGAAAGTGTTCCGTCATGATTAATTTTGTAGGAAGATAATGCATTTATTCCAACTTCCGTAACCAGCAAGATATCATTTGTTAAGAAGACAGAGCCAAAAGGTCCGGGACCGCTGGAGTTGCTGAGGATAGGGCCAGTGAGGGATCCATCTTGTTGAACGGTAAATACACTGATCAGGTTTGTGTTCTGCTCGGAAACAGCTATTTTTTTGCCGTTATAATTGATGACAATGCAGGTTGGCTTGGCATTTACTGAACTTAATGGTTTAGCAGAGTCAATGATTTCGGTAAGCATGCCGTTTTCGTCTATATGAAAACCGGTAACATTGGATGCAATACTGCTTCCATTGCCTGCATTTGCCACATAGAGAAGATTACGGTGAGTTGTCAGGCTTATTGGAAGAAAACCACCGGACGGCTTCACGTCTGCAAGAATCAAGGTTCCCGATCTGGTGATTTTGAAGCTGGAGATATTGTTGCTGCCAGCGTTCACGACAAAAAGGAAATGTCCGTCATCGGATATTACAATTGATCCTTGTGAACCAAGAGGATCAACAATGGGGGTTCCGGTTCCTTGACCGCCTGTCTTGTAAGCCTTAATAAATGTAAAATCATCATTGAATTTCTGGCGAATCGCTATTATTTCATTTTCATCAGCGCTATTTGTCATAGAGTAAACGGCATATCCATGCCGGCAGTTTGTTATATCATACATTTATTTATCACTCCTTATACGAAATATTATTAATAGGAATGTGCGTAATATGGTTTTTACGCTAATACTAATATATGCTATATTTATTTAAATGCGATTATAAACTGCCTATAGAAAGTATTTTGCTGACAAACTTAGCATGTAATGAAACAGCATGTTGAATCTTTGCATATTGCTCCATATTGCTCACAGGATTATTTTTTATTATTAGAAAAAGGCAATGAGATGAATAAGAAAATTAACATTTGGGAACCCATCCAACAGTTACGAATTGGGACTCTTCATTTATTCTGGACGGCAAGCTTGAAAAATGATATGATATTGCTGGTTAGTCGTACCTAATAAAAAAGCAAAGGCGATATCATATCATGAATAACAAGAATATCACGGATTTTTTTGATCCGGAGGTGCAAAAGACAGCAAGTGAAGCAGGCTGTTCGATATACAAGATGCAAAACGAAACTGGAGAGGGTGTTATTACCCGGTATCAAATCTTACCTGGCATCGAACTGTTTTATAATGATTTTCATATGCGGGATGGGCAAAATAAGAATAAGCTTCCCCATCCAGATGTATTTGAGATCAATCACTGCAGGGAAGGCCGGTTTGAGTGTGTGTTCGGTAATGGTGATTGTCAATATGTGGGCGCCGGCGATCTTTCCATCAATCGGCTTACCAATGAAACCACATCGACCACATTCCCGTTATCCCACTATCATGGGATTTCCATTACGATTGATTTGAATGAGGCAGCGGAAACAATGAAGCTGGTGGAACGTGTACTGGGCGGGCTGCATATTGATTTATACCAGATAACAGAGCGCCTTTGCAGAAAAGATACTTGCTTTGTTCTGCGGGGGCATAGCAATATTGAACATATTTTTTCTGAACTGTATAAGGTTACGCCCAAAATGGCAGCACGCTATTTAAAAGTGAAAGTATTAGAATTGTTCATGTTCTTAAATGATGTCCAGGTTGACGAATATCCGGAAGAACGGCGGTACTTTTCAAAAAATCAGGTTCAGGTGATCAAGCAAATGCAGAAATACATGACTTCTGACTTACAAATCCATCATACCCTGCAGGATCTGTCAAAAAAGTTCGATATTCCTCTTACATCGATGAAAGTGTGTTTTAAGGGGATTTACGGCTGTTCTATTTATTCTTATATGAAATCCTACCGTATGCAGGCAGCCAAAATTTTACTGAGGGATACAACAGCAAGTATAACAGAGATCGCCATGAAAATGGGATATGATAACCCGAGTAAGTTTTCTGAGGTTTTTAAAAAGGAATTGGGGGAACTGCCATCCGAATTCAGAAAGACGTTGTCCAAATAGAGGGGATTTGGTCTTTTTGGAGTGGTGGAAAAAAACAGAATACGATATACTGCCAACTGTGTGGGCAGATGATTTGAGGGCGCTGCAAGGCGCTCTTTTTTCAGGACTTAAGTTAGCCAAACCTAACCAAAAACAAAGGAGTGGAAGTGCATGAAACAGGATATGAGAAAATACATCCTGGGAAAATTGATCGAGCTAATAATTACTTTGCTGTTTGTAACACTGCTTTCATTTCTCCTTATGCGGCTGTCTGCTGTAGATCCGGCTACCGCATATGCAAAACGAATGATTGGAAATCCTACATCAGAACAGATTGAAAAAATCCGGGTACAGTTAGGATTTGACAAACCTCTGATTGTGCAGTATGGGCGCTGGGCAGCAGATCTGCTTCATTTCAATCTTGGAACCTCCCTGGCAAACGGACATGATGTCTGGACCGATATTGCAACAGCCTTTCCTAAAACACTGGGAATCGTTTTTCTGGCTTCCGTCTTTCAAATTTTTTTTATTACCGTCATAAGCTGTTCTGCTTTTTTATTGCCGTGGCAGATCCCTAAGTCGGGGGTAAGGGCCATCTGTATGTTAGGGGTATCCATTCCTTCCTTTTATTTGGCAACTGTTTATCTGGACTATTTTGCAGTCCAAAGATCGTTGATTTCTGTGGCGGGTAATACGACCTTTCTAAGTTATCTCTCTCCCGCAATTTGTATTGGTGTATTTGGTGCATCTTTTTATACACCGATGCTGATGGATGCCCTGGAGCATGAAAGTGATGAGGATTATGCGTTCTATGCCCGATGCCGCGGTCTTTCAGAACGCAGGCTTTTGTTCTTTCACTTTCTTCCACGCGCAGCGCTAGGGCTGATCCCCAATTTCCTTCAAAGCATAGGACTGGCACTGGCGAATGCAACCATAGTTGAACAGATTTTCTCCATCCCCGGATTTGGATACTTAATAGTCAATCATGTACTGGACCGTGATACTCCAATGATACACGCAGAAGTGTTCTTCCTCGCTCTGGCAATAGCCCTCTGCAATATTGGGGCTGACTTGATACAGTGGGGAATCGGACGGAAAAAGGAGGTGATGTAAATGCATATGCGAAAGATGATGCGCCTGCTTTCTATTGCAATTCCGTTCCTGATAATAGCTTTTTTCTTTATTGGATTCCTGTTTGCTCAGAACGATCCAATGGATGCGGATCTTTTGAACAGGTATCAGAAACCAGGCGGGGGATATCCATTGGGGACCGATGGATTAGGCCGCTGTATATTATCGCGGATTCTCTATGGCGGCTGGACAACACTTGGAATTGTACTGGGCGGTTCCCTGATCGTTTTTTTCACTGGAACTATTCTTGGTATGATGACCAGCCGGGCTATTATGAAAGAGAATGCTTTCGTTGATGGACTTATCAATGCGGTTACAGCAATACCCCCGATTGCCTATTTGATTGTATTCATCGGTGCCTGGGGAAGCGGTGCGAGAACCACTCTGTTTGCATTGACGGTATCTTATGTACTGCGTTACATAAAACTGGTTCGTACCCGTACTGATATGGAAATGGGAAAAGCCTATGTCATGTGCGGGATTGCAGCGGGAGCTTCTAAACTCAGAATATTGACTGTTCATATTTTCCCTAACCTGATTGCGGAGATGATCCGTTTCTTATGTCTGTCCTGCGCAGATATGATATTGGCGATTACAGGATTTTCCTTCATTGGATTAGGGCTGGGTGATAATGTCGTTGACTGGGGCAGCATGATACTGGAGGCGCGCGGATCGCTGATTCTTCATCCTGCCATGATTTTGTATCCAATTGGTGCTGTAATCCTATCGACGCTCTGTTTTAATATTCTGGGCAGGCGGTTGACGGAGAGGGGGGAGGCATGATGCTGACAGTCAGCCAACTAAGTGTAAAAGAAAAAACCGGCCGCCTTTTGCTAAATGAAGTGTCCATAAAAATAATGCCGGGGCGGGTGGTTGGGCTTACGGGGCACAGCGGTTCAGGAAAAACCACATTATTGAGAAGTGTTTTCGGTATGCTCCACAGGGACTGTCAGATCAGCAGTGGTGAAATCTTATTGAATGATAAGGAGATATCCAGACTTTCACAGAAAGAGCGTCGGGAACTGTGCGGAAAAACAATCTCCTATATCCCTCAGGCGCCTATGACCGCATTTGACAGCCGGCTGAAGATTGGCTGTCAAATACAAGAAACCTTCCGGAAACGGCTGAAGCTGGATAAACCGGCCGCCTCCCAGCTGGCAAAAGACATGCTTTCTCTGGTCAATTTAAAAGATACCCATAGGATTTTAAACGCATATCCGGCAGAACTATCAGGAGGAATGCTTCAAAGGGCAGCAGCAGCGATCTTGCTTGGAATGTCACCGGACTATATTCTTGCTGACGAACCAACGGCGGCTCTTGATGAAGAAAACCGTAATCTGCTGTTAGAGGTAATGCGGACACAGATGCGGGATAAGGGGATTCTGCTAGTATCTCACGACGTGGAGGCGCTTCGGGGACTTTGCGATACCGTATATGTGCTTGGTGCCGGAACGATCATGGAGCAGGGCTCCATGGAGCAGCTGCTATCTGAGCCGAAGACAGAATGGATGAAGCATTTTTCCGGATTAAATAAAAAAGAAAGCAGGGGAGAGTGGAAGTGGGAGAAATTGTAATACAGAAGGTAAATCAGGTTTATCATGACGATTCCCTTGGGAATTTCCTTGCATTATCCGATATTAGCCTGCGGATTGAAAAAGGTAAAAATCTGGCCATAGAAGGAGAAAGCGGTTCCGGTAAAAGCACCTTGGCAAGACTGCTGATCGGTCTGGAAAAGCCCGTTTCCGGAAGAATCCTTATGGATGGGCAGGATATTACACGCTGGAACTATGACACATGGAAAAGCCATCGAAGAAAAATACAAGCTGTGTTTCAGGATACCTCGGGCACATTAAATCCAGCAAGATCGGCTTTTTCCAATGTTGAGGAAGCACTGGTAAATCTGACTGACTATAACGGCAGGGAGCGAAAGCGGCGTATCTGCGATTTAATGGATGCGGTTCATATGGACCAAAAACTGCTTCATACCCCTGTGCGTCAGCTCTCAGGCGGTGAACAGCGCCGCCTTTCGCTGCTTCGTGCCATTGCCGTCCAGCCGGATTACTTAATTTTGGATGAAGTGACAAGCGGTCTCGATTTAATTTCTGCCGATGCCGTACTAACTTTAGTGGAGAACTCTGCAAAGTTTTCCTGTTGCTCCTGCATTTTTATTACCCATAGCCGGAAGGAAGCTATGCGGATTTCTGACAAGATCATAATCATGCAAAAAGGCAGGATTGTGGAACAGGGTCATCGAATCAATCAATTTAAAAAAGAAAGGATATTGTAATATGAAAAACACCTGTAAGAAACTCATCTCGGCATCCTTAAG
Source organism: Hungatella sp. UBA3147 (assembly GCA_002365025.1). GTDB lineage: Bacteria > Bacillota > Clostridia > Lachnospirales > Lachnospiraceae > Lacrimispora. The sequence goes on from DEYX01000080.1 coordinate 8,774, forward strand.
CTGCGCGTTCCTGGCGCTTTGCCTGACCGGTTGCAGTAAGAATGCATCTGTTACCGATAACAGCCCATCAGGGGTGCCAGAGACTCAAATCTCTGATCCAGGCCCCGGCAAGGTTCTAACCATAGTTACTGCAAAAGAGTTGGATAATTTAACCACCCTGACCATGAACAAAGAAAACAACATTGCCTGCGGGCTTGTATATGAAACGCTGGTAAGCTATGAGAACGGCAACATAATACCGGCATTGGCAGAAGACTGGAGTTGGGACAAATCGAGCACCGTCCTCACCTTCCGGCTCCGTCAGGGCATTACATTCACCGACGGAACCGCTTTTCATGCAGATAGCGTAAAAGCGATATTGGAATTTGACAGGTCTAATCCCAATTTCAGCGGGATTAAAGGAATTCATAACATTCAGAAGGTTGAGACCGTAGATGAATATACGGTTGCCGTTTATTATGACGCGCCCTGCTTCTCTTACTTAAATGACTTTTGCTTCCAGAACGTTGCAGGCATGATGTCCCCCAATGTGTTCGAGGCGGAAAACTTTCAGACCTTTAAAGATGTTGCAGGAACAGGCCCTTATGTGCGGAAGGAAATGGTATCCGGGGACTGTACCCGGTTTGTGCGGAATGAAAATTATTGGGGCGAGGCTCCATATTACGATGAGGTTGTTGTCAAATACATTCCGGAGGCATCTTCCCGTCTCCAGGCTTTGCAGACCGGCGAAGTTGATTTGATTTATGGTGCGGACTTAATTACCTATGATGATTATAATCAGGGGGTTACACTAAAGGGCATTGCAGGAGAAATCAATGAGGGCAATACCCTTACCCGGAATCTGGTGTTAAATGCAGCCGGTTCTATGCTGAATGATAGGAAGGTACGGGAAGCCGTTGCCTATGCGGTCAACAAACAAGAAATTACCCAAGGCCTTACCTACGGCTATGAGACTCCGGCGGCTGCCCTGTTCAGCCAAAACGCGCCTTATACCGACATTGCTTATCATACCGTAAGGGAATGTGATCTGGACAAGGCCAACGCCCTTCTTAATGAAGCCGGCTGGATAATGAATAAGAATACCGGTTTCCGGGAAAAAGCCGGCAAGCCCCTGACACTTAACTACACCTACTGGACAGACCTTTCTCTGGCAAAGGAAATGGCTCTTGCCATAAAAGCCCAGCTAGCTAAAGCAGGTATCCATGTGGAGACCACAGGCCAGGATCAGATGACCTGGTGGACGGAGGGCGTTGCCGGAAACTATGATATTACCACCTGGAATACGGAGGGCTCTTATACGGAACCTCATAAATACCTTCAGGAATCTCTTGGAGCGGATCCCCACGCCGTCTCCCTGCAGGCGCTGGATGAATTTGAGGAATATTCTGCCGCTGTCAAGCTGTTTTCCACAACGGCTGACCCGGAGGTTGTGAAAGAGGCAATCGCTGCAGCGCTTCATATTTCCAATGACAATGGAATTGATCTGCCCATTTCCTACTCTAAGGATCTGGTTTTGTATAATTCTGCTAAGGTTGCAGGATATACTTTTTCCAGCGTCCCTCAGTTCTTTGATATTAACAATGTGCAGCCTGTCAGGTAAGAATGAACATCCATTGTCCAAATGGGGGAGTATCCACCTAATCAGAGTAGCAGGAATAAAATGAAACACTATAATAGAGGTTGGTTCGTTAGTTTTAGCTAACCAACCTCTATTTTTATAGCAAAGGAGTAATGTACCATGGATAAAGAAAAAAGTCCTATGTCCAGACTGTTGGAATTTGCTGCTCCATACAAGAGTAACTATGTTCTGTCAGTCATTTTAGCAATCCTGGGTGTTGCCGCAGGATTTGTACCATTTTATGCTGTTTCTCAAATCGCGCTGCTGCTGATGAAAGGGGAGACCACTGTTTCTGCCTATATGGGGTATTGTGTGACAGCCGGTATCGGTTTTCTGGCGAAAGTTTGCTTTTCCAATCTTTCCACTTTTGTTTCCCATACTGCGACCTTTGAAACTCTGGCCGAAATCCGCCTTAGTCTTGCAGACAAACTCACCAGGGTTCCCATGGGTTATATGATGAATACCCCTTCCGGTCACCTTAAAAACATTTTGGTAGACCGGGTGGAAGGGATGGAGACGACTCTCGCCCATTTGATTCCTGAGCTGACAGCAAATCTTTGTGTTCCCGTTTGTATTTTGATTTATCTGCTATTCCTTGACTGGAGGATGGCACTTGCTTCCCTGGTGACATTCCCCATTGGAATGATCTGTTATAAGGGAATGGCAAAGGGATATGAGGAAAAATTCCAGGGACTTATGATGCGTGGCCGCAAGATGTCAAATACGGTTGTGGAATACATCGGAGGAATCGAAGTTATTAAAGCCTTCAATCAATCCGCAGATTCCTATCAGAAATATTCTGACGCGGTAGAGGACAATGCCGCTTATGCTGTAAACTGGATGAAAAGTGTCCAGCTCTATAAGTCCATGCTGTTTACAATCTGGCCCAGCGTGTTAGTCAGCGTTCTTCCCATCGGATGTATCCTGTACCGAAACGGAAGTCTCAGCGTTCCGGTTTTTGTCACCTGCATGATCTTGTCGCTGGGTATTATTACCCCGGTTCTTAATGCAATGAATTTTACTGACAGCATAGCCCAGATGAAATCTGTAGTAGGAGAAATCTGCTCCGTTTTGGACGAAAAAGAATTGGAGCGGCCTGCAGGGCCTGCCATGATTCATTCATCAGATATCTCAATGGATCATGTCAGTTTTACCTATGAGGAAGGAACCTCTCTTCTTGAGGAGATAAATTTATTTATTCCGGAAAAGACCATCACTGCATTTGTTGGCCCAAGCGGAGGAGGAAAGTCTACCATTACGAAACTAATCGCCGGTTTTTGGGACGTGACCTCCGGAGCAGTCAGGATTGACGGCATCGACATCCGCAAAATACCTTTGGAGCAGCTAATGGATCAGATTGCCTATATTTCCCAGGACAATTATCTGTTTGATGAAACGGTTCTTGAAAATATCCGTATGGGCAAACCTTATGCAACCGATGAAGAGGTGTATCAGGCAGCAAAGGATTGCGGCTGTTATGAGTTTATCCTGAAGCTGGAAAAGGGCTTCCAAACGGTTGTGGGCGGCTCCGGGGGCCATCTTTCCGGCGGTGAACGCCAGAGAATTGCCATTGCCAGGGCTGTCTTAAAAAATGCCCCTATCGTCATTCTGGACGAAGCCACCGCCTACATTGATGCAGAGAATGAAGCGCTGATCCAGGAGGCTATGGCAAAGGTCATTGCCGGGAAGACGGTTCTTATGATAGCCCACCGGTTATCTACAATCACCGATGCGGACAAAATAGTAGTGGTTAAGAATGGACACATTGAAGCGGAAGGCACTCATGAAGAACTGCTTGCATCCTGTACCTTGTATCAGAACATGTGGAGAGCACATATGGATACCAGGGATGCCACATAAGGAGGTGTAAAAAATGGTAAGTACCTTAAGAAAAATATATCGTTTCTCCGGCAGAATGCAGGGAACCATGAAAACAGCAATCCTGTTTTCTGTGCTTCATTCCATTTTTGATATGATGACTTTTGCAGCCCTTGCCCTGGTTTTTTCCGGCATAATCGATGGATTCGAGACAGCTGCTATCTGGCAGATATTCGGCATTGCTTTTGCCGGCATGATTCTAAAAATCTGCTGCAGCTATATAACTGATTTTAATAAAGTAAGGATCGGCTACTTTATGTGTGCGGAAAAACGCATTCACATAGGGGACCGCATGAAATATATGCCTATGGGCTATTTCAGCGACCATAATCTCGGCAGCCTCACCTCTGCAGTTACCACGACGATGGGAGATATTGAAAACAACGCCTCCATGGTACTGACAAATATACTGGGAGGTTATATACACGCAGCGGTCATTACACTGGTTATGTTCTTTATTGACTGGCGGATTGGACTGACGATATTCTGCGGCATCCTGCTATTCACTTATTGTATCAGCAGCCTGCAAAAGAAATCGGAAAAGGTTTCACCGGAACGGCAGTCTGCACAGGAAGCTCTTGTTTCCAATGTGCTGGAATATGTACAGGGAATGCTCATCGTAAAATCCTTTAACCTGGGACGTGACTCCAACAGCAAGATAAAGCATGCGATTGTGGAGAGTAAAAACAAAAATCTGAAGCTGGAGCATATATTCATTCCCTATACGGTTCTTCAGCAGATCATCCTTTATGGAACCAGCGTCATAGTGATTGTGGAGGCTTTGCTTTTCTACCTGAATGGTTCCATGAGCCTTCCGATGTGTCTGTTAATGGCAGTGGCCTCTTTTATGCTTTTCGGGCAGCTTCAGTCGGCGGGCAATACCTCTTCCCTGCTTCGCCTTTTGGATGCATCCATGGATAAGGTAGAGGAAATTAATAAAACTCCTGTGATGGATGAACAGGGAACCCCCCGGAAGCCCGATAACTTTGATATTGCCTTTGAGGATGTCTCGTTCTCTTATGGAGATCATAAGATCCTGGATCATGTGAACCTGCTAATTCCTCAAAAGAAAACAACAGCTGTCGTAGGGCCCTCCGGATCAGGCAAAAGCACCCTCTGTAATCTGATCGCCCGTTTTTGGGATGTGGACAGCGGACGAATTACAATTGGCGGCATTGATGTCAGGGACTACACCTTGGACAGCCTGTTGACGAATATCAGCGAGGTATTCCAAAAAGTATATCTGTTTGCTGATACCATAGAGAATAACATAAAGTTCGGTAGGCCGGATGTCTCCCATAAGGAGGTGGTACTTGCCGCAAAAAAGGCTTGCTGCCATGATTTCATAATGAGCCTGCCAAATGGATACAAAACCGTGATTGGAGAAGGCGGTGCTACACTGTCAGGCGGGGAAAAGCAGCGGATCTCCATTGCGCGCGCCATTTTAAAAGATGCACCCATCATCATTTTGGATGAGGCCACTTCCAGTGTTGATCCGGAGAATGAGAGTCTGCTGATGAATGCAATCGCAGAATTGACGAAAAACAAAACGGTCATTATGATTGCACACCGCTTAAAGACAGTTCAGAGAGCTGACCAGATCCTTGTTTTAGCCAATGGGCATATTGTGCAGAAAGGGGCTCATGAAGAACTGATGAATCAGAACGGTATCTATGCCGATTTCATTGGTATACGAAAAAAGGCAATCGGCTGGAAATTAAAATAAGTCAGGAGGAGAGAATATGCTGCTTTATGCATCAGGTGAGGACTATCTGGAGGCAATTCTTGTGTTAAAGAAGCAAACCGGCGCGGTACGCTCCGTCGATCTTGCCCGATACATGGGATATTCAAAGCCCAGCATCAGTCACGCTGTTGCCATGCTGAAAAAAGGAGGTTTTCTGGATACCGATGAGGACGGGTGCCTTCTTTTGACTGACTCAGGGCAGGAGATTGCAGAAAAGATTTATGAACGTCATTGCTTTTATAAAAATCAGCTTGTAACAGCGGGAATAGACCCTCAAATTGCAGATAAAGAGGCCTGCCAAATGGAACATATCATTAGCGATGAAACTTTTCAAAAAATCAAAAAGCATTTATGCCAGAGAAATAAAGAGGATAGCCATCACCAGGCGTAAAGCTGAGAATATAAGATGTTTATCTGCGATGCGGATCTAAG
>DEYX01000080.1:14676-31651 GCA_002365025.1 Hungatella sp. UBA3147
AAAAGGACAGGCTCTTGTCAGAAACATGTTTTGGCTTTTGGTCTTCAACGGACCGCTGCAACTAAGTTTCTTAATTTTGATGGGATGCACCTTGGTTGTACTCATGATACTGCTTTGTATAATGGTTGATTTTATGAGATACCTTTTCAAGATGCTTGTTCATTTCCTGAATCTGAGCTTCCACATTCTTCTTGTGTTCGATCAATATATCGCACCGCTGTTTGAGTGTCTCTCTGCCTTCTGCACTTAATTCCACAAATTCTTTGATTTGTTTTAAGGACATGCCCGTGTTCTTGAGACAGCAGATCAATCCCAGCCATTCTAAATCATCTTCGGTATAACTTCGGATGCCGCTTTTGCTTCTGTTGATATTAAACAAAAGACCTTCTTTTTCATAGTAACGCAGTACGTGTGCGCTTAGGTTTGTACGCTCCGATACCTGCTTGATTGTATAACCCATATGGAATTCCTCCCCTTGTAATGGAATTGTAGTTATTGTTCAAAAAATATAAATGTATGAGATAATTCCTGAAAAAATTGTCTCAAACTTCTGCTTTTTGTGGTTAAACCTTTCATTTTAGTAATTTTGCAATTTGTTATTGACTTAGAGTTAAGATTAAGGTTTATGATACCAATATACAATCAAAATAACAGTTTGTCAAATTGCAGATTGGGGGAAAATATAGTGAATTCATTAACAGATTGTTATGAACTTTCAGGCGGTGTGAAAATCCCATGTATTGGCTTCGGCACATGGCAGGCACAAAACGGAGATATGGCTGTCACATCGGTGAAAGAGGCTTTAAAATGTGGCTATCGTCATATTGATACCGCCGCAGGTTATGGGAATGAGGAAAGCGTAGGCATAGCTGTAAAGGAAAGTGGTATTGTCCGCGAGGATATTTTTATTACCAGCAAACTTCAAAATGATATGCATGGATATGAAAATACCATGAAAGCCTTTAAAGAGACGATGAAAAATCTTGATATGGATTATCTGGATCTTTACCTGATTCACTGGCCTAATCCAATCAAGTACCGCGGTCAGTGGCAGGAAGCCAATGCCGGCACCTGGAAAGCTTTTGAAGAGCTTCACAAAGCCGGACTTATTCGCGCGATAGGAGTCAGCAATTTCCATCCTCATCATTTTGATGCGCTTATGCATACGGCGTCGGTTCAGCCAATGGTCAATCAGATCCGGCTTTGTCCCGGAGATACACAGGATAACGTGGTAGATTATTGCAGGAAGCATTCAATTCTTCTGGAGGCATACAGCCCTCTTGGCGTAGGAAAGATTTTTAAAGTTCCGCAGATGCAGTCACTGGCACAAAAGTACGGAAAGTCCATTGCCCAGATTTGCGTGCGGTGGAGTTTGGAACGCGGATATCTGCCGCTGCCAAAATCCATCACGCCCGAACGTATCCGGGAAAATGCTGATGTATTTGATTTCCAGCTTTCCCCTGAGGATGTGCAGGCAATTGCCGACTTAAAAGGCTGCTGTGGATATTCTGCAGATCCTGATACAATCACATGGTAAAACAGACAAATAAACAAAACAAAAAATAAACCAAAAGAAAGGGTAAAAATAATGCTGAATTTTGATTTCTATTCACCGGCACGTATACTATTTGGAAAAGATACGGAGAGACAGATTGGTGCTCTTTTAAAACCCCATGCAACCAAGGTCCTGCTGCATTACGGCGGAGGCAGCATTAAAAAGAGCGGACTATATGACACAGTGATCACTTCACTGAAAGAGAATGGGCTTACTTATGTGGAACTGGGCGGCGTGGTGCCAAATCCCCGTCTTTCCCTGGTACAGGAAGGAATTGCCTTATGCAAAGAAGAAAAGGTGGATTTAATCCTGGCAGTGGGCGGTGGAAGCGCCATTGATTCTGCCAAGGCCATTGCAATGGGTGTATATTATGATGGTGATGTCTGGGAGATTTACGAACAAGGCAAAGCAATTGAAAAGGCGCTGCCTGTAGCAACAATTCTCACCATTCCTGCTGCAGGAAGCGAAGCAAGCGGTGACACAGTGATCACCAATGAGGAAAAACAGCTCAAATACGGTTATGGCAGCCCCCACCTGCGCCCTTTGCTCAGCGTGATGAATCCGGAATTGTTCTACACCCTGCCAAAGAATCAGATCGCAAACGGTGTGGCTGACATGATGAGTCATGTTTTTGAACGTTACTTTACCAACACCACACATACCGATCTGACGGATGGTTTGTGTGAAACAGTATTAAAGACCATTATAAAGAATGCTCCGCTTGTCCTTGAAAATCCAGGGAACTACGATGCATGGTGCGAGGTAGGTTTTGGAGGTACAGTTGCCCATAATGGTTTGGTGGGTATGGGACGTGAACAGGACTGGGCCTGCCATGGTATGGAACATGAACTCAGTGCCATCTACGATGTGGCGCACGGAGCAGGTCTGGCGGTACTGACTCCTGCATGGATGCAGTATGTATACAAGGACAACGTGAACATGTTCGTGCAGTTTGCGGTTAATGTCATGGGTGTGAAGGGCAGTTATCGCGATCCGGACGAAATGATTCAGGAAGCGATTTTACGCCTGCGTGAATTTTTTAACAAGATGGGACTCCCGGCAACCCTTGGAGCGCTCGGCATCGACGCAAGCCAGCTTGAAATAATGGCAAAAAAAGCGACAGGTGCTGCATTTGGAAACGAGGCGCCCATCGGCGGCTTAAAAAAGCTGTACTGGCAGGATGTGCTTGAGATTTATAAGCTGGCCCAATAAAAAATAGTCTGAAAAAAAGAGAATACAATTTATTTCTGTTAAGGAGGTTCTAGGTCATGAGAACAGTTAAAATAGGGAATTTGCAGGTACCGGTAATTGCAGTCGGCTGCATGCGCATCAATAAACTGGATAAGTCCGAAGCAGAGCATTTCGTACAGGAAGCACTGGATTTAGGCACTAACTTTTTTGATCATGCAGATATCTATGGCGGCGGCGTGTGTGAGGAGATATTTGCAGAAGCGGCACATATGAGCGCATCAGTTCGTGAAAAGATGTTCCTGCAATCCAAATGCGGGATTCGTCCAGGTATTGCGTTCGATTTTTCCAAAAAACATATTTTAGAAGCAGTAGACGGCAGCTTAAAAAGACTGAAAACGGATTATCTGGATGCATTGCTGCTCCATCGTCCGGATGCTCTGGTGGAGCCGGAAGAGGTTGCCGAGGCATTTGACATCCTGCAAAGTTCAGGTAAGGTACGTAACTTTGGTGTTTCCAACCAAAACCCCATGCAGATACAGCTGCTTAAGAAGTTTGTTAAACAGCCGATTATTGCGAATCAGCTGCAGTTAAGCATTACAAACGCCAACATGATCTCTCAGGGGATTCATGTCAATATGCTTGATGATCAGGCAGTGAACCGGGATGGCAGCATAATAGATTTCTGCCGCTTAAATGACATCACCATTCAGCCATGGTCTCCGTTCCAGTACGGTTTTTTTGAGGGGGTATTCCTTGGCAATGAAAAGTTTCCAAAGCTCAATGCCAAGATTGATGAAATTTCTGCTAAATATGAGGTCAGCAATACGACCATCGCCATGGCATGGCTGCTTCGCCATCCGGCCCATATGCAGCCTGTGACCGGGACCATGAATGTGGAACGATTGAAGGATTGTGTCAAAGCCGCCGATATTAAGCTGACCAGAGAGGAATGGTACGAGATTTACCTTAGCGCAGGGAACATTTTACCGTAAGCAAAAAGATGCAGATATATGGCGGTTATCTTCGAACCGCCATTCATAAACCACCCTGCCGAATGACAGTTTTTCATTCGGCAGGGTGCAATGATGAGTTACCGTTCCATTTATTTTTCCAGCAGTATAGAAATCGTTGTGTTATCAGCACGATAAGTGCTGCCTGCAACATCTCCAAACACTTCGCATACTCTAAAACCCACATCAGTTGTTTCTTTCATCAACATTTCTCTGGTAAAACAGGTATTCCATAAATAGTAAGAGATAGCCCCTGTATCGTGAACAATAGAAGTTTGTTCTAGCGTTACATTCTCTGGATACCGATAGCATCCGTTAAATGCAATATAGTTCTCTTTGCGCCAGAATCCCCCATTCTGACAAATTTCCCATGTTTGTTTCTCTTCAAAATCCCTATATTTAGCCATTGAAAAAACATCCAATAAGAACCTTCCCCCAGGTTTTAGATGACGATATACCGCAGTCATTACTGTTTTTCTGTCTTCAGTTGAAAGAGCACCGTAGTCACAATAGATCATTGTTGAAAAATCATAGTTACGATCCAAATCCATGGTTAAATAATTCTGATATAAGTAATGAATATCTAAATTACTTTTTTTCGCAGATTCTGTGGCGTAATCAATAGACCGTCTGGAAAAATCAATTCCTGTTACCTGATAGCCCATTTGTGCAAATTTTTCCGCATATATTCCTGGCCCGCAGCCAATGTCAAGAAGCTGCCTGTACTTTGATGGTGGTGCAATCTCTTTTATCCAAATAGCGGATGTATTTATGAACGCTAACTTTCTGCTGGCACCTTCAAAGCCAGGATCCAGATGGGCTTTGAGCATTTGCTTGGATATATGCTCATCATCCCAAAATGGAACGGTTGTTTTCGTGTACAGTGGCGGTCTTTCTAACAATGGAATTAAACTTTTAAACATTATGTTTTCTCCTTTCAAAATGAACAAAAGAAAAAGCCGTAGATTTTACTCTACGACTAATCTTCCTAAGAAAAAAAGAAGTTAAGAGTAAAATAAAATCAAACATCAGGCACAAAAACAAAACTGTGGAAACAGCTTGTTCTTAAACCTATTGAATTGATTTTATCTGCTCTTTTCCAGTGATATCCATGCCACCGATTATGTGGCATCAGATATGCCGGACTTCCATCACCTTTTCTTTTAAATTTTATGTTTTCATTTTATAGTACATAACTTACTTTGTCAACAATGTCTGACAGATGTATGGGTTCCCATTTGAGGGTATAATAATTTTAACATGAGATATCAAATAAAAAAAGAGTATTCCCATGGGGCGCACTCTATCTATACGATAATGCAGGTAATGCTCCCATGATAAAAGAGTGCCCGGTAAATTATCTTTGTAAAGTAATTCAAACGATTCCAATCTTTGACTTTACAATGCTTTTTGGAGAAATTGTTGCGGCATATGCGAATGAAGATTGTCTGGAAAATGGCAAACCAAATGCTTTAAAGGTCAACCCTACCATCATGATGGATTCCGGGTATTTTAATATCAAGGACAGAGTAGGTTCCATATTTCAAACATGCAGAGGGAATCGTTAGAATCAAAAACAAAACAGGTATTTGACTGAACCGGCTGAAGAAAATTCTAATATCAGGATAAACCTTTCATAAAACGGTTGACATTGACGCTGCGTAATAGTTTATAGTGGTTTTTGCAAGGGGGTGATAAGATGGAATACACCATAAATAAGCTGGCGAAATTAGCGGGGGTTAGTACAAGAACACTGAGGTATTACGATGAGTTAGGATTGCTTTCACCCGCCCGAGTCAGTTCCAATGGATACCGGATTTACGGGCAAAAGGAGATCGATCGGCTGCAGCAAATCCTTTTTTACCGTGAACTGGGGGTATCGCTGGAAGAGATCCGAAATATTCTTGCTTCCAAGGACTTTGACGGGCTATCGGCGCTGGAGAGCCATTTGACTGCCTTGCTTGCCAGGCGAGAGCAATTGAATTTGCTGGTCGCCAATGTCGAAAAAACCATTAAGACCATGAAAGGAGAAATGATAATGAGTGATCAGGAGAAGTTTGAAGGCTTCCTTCAAAAGCTGGTGGACCATAACGAGCATCAATATGGAGAGGAAGCCCGGGCAAAATACGGAGATGAGCGCGTAAACCGCTCCAATGCCAAGGTTTTAAATATGAGCAAGGAACAATTCACTGAATTGGAAAGGCTGACGGAAGATTTGAACGAAACATTAAAAGCGGCCTTTGAGCAAGGCGACCCAGCCAGTGAACTGGCGCAAAAGGCCTGTGAGCTGCATAAAAAATGGCTCTGCTTTTATTGGGACGATTACAGCAAAGAAGCTCATAAAGGCGTGACGCAGATGTATGTGGATGATCCGCGTTTTACTGCTTATTACGATAAAATCTCACCCGGATGTGCAGCATTTCTGCGAAATGCAGTAGCGATATACTGTAAATAATTTATAGAAGGTAGAAAGATAGAAAGCCCACTTGCTGGAAAGCAGGTGGGTTTTTTCAAAGGGCAATATCATACAAGCATTCTATTATCTGTTGTGGTACACTAGATATCAGACAATTGGGAAAGGGGGCGTTTTAATGAAGCAAGAGATAAGAACTGTAAAATATGATTCCGAATTAAACGTGGAAGCTTATCATTTTCAAGGGATTATGCAGAAGTTTCCCAATCATTTTCATGAATATTATGTGATTGGTTTTATTGAAAAAGGTCAGAGGCTTTTATCCTGCAAAAACAAGGAATACACCATAGAACCGGGAGATTTGTTACTGTTTAATCCACATGACAATCATGCTTGTGAGCAAATCGATGGTAAAACGCTGGATTATCGCTGTATTAATATCCAACCGGAAAGTATGGGAAAGGCGATCTTTGAAATAACCGGAAAAGAATATTTGCCTCATTTTGCACCTCAAGTAGTTTTTCATAGCGAATTGATTGCTGTACTCCGGGAATTACATCAAATGATCATAGACGAAGAAAAGACTTTTAGAAAAGAGGAAATCTACTTTTTCCTTTTGGAGCAATTAGTAGAAGAATATACAGAACAGAAAGCCCCGGCAGGCCTTACAGAGCAAAGCATGGAAGTAAAAGCAATTTGTGAATTCTTAGAAGAATATTATAAGGAGAACATTACGCTGGCTGATCTTTGCAAACTGACCGGGTTAAGTAAATATTATCTGCTTCGCTCTTTCACCAGGCAAAAGGGTATTTCCCCTTACAGCTACTTGGAAACGATACGGATCGATAAAGCAAAGAAAATGCTGGAACAAGGTTTCCTGCCAATTGAAGCAGCATTGCAGACTGGGTTTGCCGACCAAAGTCATTTCACTAACTTTTTTAAGAAGTTCATAGGACTAACACCAAAACAGTATAGGAAGGTTTTTATGGAGAAGCAAAGCTGATTATTTATAAGAAAGGGTTTAAATGGAAAGTAAAAAGGATATTCAAGGACACTTATTTGCATTTTTGACAATTTTTATATGGGGTACGACTTTCATATCAACCAAAATTCTATTAAAAGCGATTTCTCCAATTGAAATACTGTTTTTAAGATTTACAATAGGATTCTTTGTGCTGCTTGTGTTTTACCCTCACAGGCTCAAAGTCAGGGAAAGAAAGCAGGAGCAGTATTTTGCTGCGGCTGGTTTGTGTGGTGTCACACTATACTATTTATTTGAAAACATTGCCCTGACTTACACCTTTGCATCCAATGTTGGGGTCATCATTTCGATTGCACCGTTTTTTACCGCCATTTTTGCACACCTGTTTTTAGATAGAGAAAAATTAAGATTGCAATTTTTTATAGGTTTTGGGGTTGCGGTTATGGGAATATTTCTCATTAGCTTTCACGGAAGCAGTAATTTTAAATTAAATCCATTGGGAGATATATTGGCTGTTCTGGCCGCTGTGGTATGGGCGGCCTATTCTGTTCTGACAAAGAGAATCAGCGGTTTTCATTACAACACGATCCAAGCGACACGCAGAATCTTTTTTTATGGGCTGGTGTTCATGATACCTGCATTATTCATATTTGGGTTTGAACCTAAGATCAATCAATTGATGCATCCGGTTATTCTGTTTAACATTTTGTTTTTAGGTTTTGGAGCATCTGCTCTTTGTTTTGTGACGTGGAACACTGCGGTAAAAATACTGGGCGCAATAAAAACCAGTGTTTATATTTACCTAGTTCCGGTAATAACCGTTATTACCTCTGTAATTGTACTCCGTGAAACGATTACCGGTGTTGCTGTATTCGGAATTGCACTTACATTATCGGGATTAATTATTTCGGAGATTAAAACATCTGCGAAATAAAAGATGTTTATAGAATGGACGATACTGAAATGTGTAATGAACATCCTGACCAATTTTCTTAGAATGTCAGCTCAGAAGATAATTTGAAAAATTTGCAATCAGAAAGTCTTGACAGAATATATCATAATAATATATCATAATGATATATAAAGCGAACAAAAGGTGCACAGATGAAAGAAAATACAGGGAAATCAAAATATGTAATGCTGGGAATGCTCGCCCGCATGCCGCAGACCGGTTATACCATAAAAAAATGGATAGAGAACGAATACAGCCATTTCTGGCAGGAGAGTTATGGTCAGATCTATCCGACTCTCAAGAAAATGGTGGCTGAGGGGCTTGCCGTCACCTCAAATAATACGCAGACTGGTAATGGGCGGGGACAGATCGTATACAATATCACTGATGCAGGAAGAAAGGAGCTCTCAGATTGGCTGAGAGAGGAGCCGGAAATCGAGAGGATCAGGTACGAACTATTGCTTAAAGTTTCCTTTGGTGAAAACACGGAACCGGAGGTGCTGCTTGGTCATCTGGATAATTTTATCAGAAGAAATGATAAGCTGGTCAAAGAAATGAATGGCTATATGGAGCTCTGCGGGAAGTTTAAGGAGCAAGATATTGACTGTTCCTACAGTCAGCTTACCGCACTTTGCGGCGTTTATGTTTATTCTGCAATGAGGGATTGGGCTGTTGAGGCAAAGAAAATAATTATAGGGAAAGAAGATGACAGCTGACAGAATAATCTTTTCAATATGTAACCATTAACCGAATAGATGAGTTAAGGAGAGAGGGATATCTCATAAAATCATCCTTTCATCTATACCACAAAAAGAATAAGCCTATAACCCATTTTTTACGGCTATAAACTTATTATATGAGGAGAATAGCTATGAGCACTTTGGTTGTATATTTTTCGTTTACTGGCAGTACGAAATTCATCGCAGAAAAGATTGCAGAAACGCTGGGCTCTGACATTGCAGAGTTAAAAACAAGCAAAAACTATCCGACAGAAGGATTCCGGAAATACTTTTGGGGAGGAAAGAGTGTCATTTTTGGAGATAAGCCAACGTTAACAAACGAACTCATTGATTTAAATCAGTATGATACGATTATAATTGGTACCCCCATCTGGGCCGGGTCTTTTACACCGCCAATGAAAAGCTTTATCAGTCAATACAATATCCAGGGCAAACAGATCGCGCTGTTTGCCAGCCATGCAGGAGGCGGAGCTCAAAAGTGCTTTGCAAAACTAAAGAAAGAGCTTTCCGGGAACGAATTCATCGGTGAAATAGATTTTGTAGAACCAAAGAAAAGCTTAGAGGAAAATTTGCCGAAAGCTGTCAGTTGGGCCAAAGGCCTTGCTATCTGATATATGCACGCAATTTTCAGCCATAAGGCAGCCGTCTGTCAGTCATTAAAGAAGCGGGAGATAAGGCTCTTTCATATTGGATTTTTAATAAGGTAGATTGGAGATACAAGAATGGGGAATACGGATAAGTTTGAAATGATGGCTGATAGATACGACACTCCGGAAAGAATCCAGATTGCAAAGGTATCATCTAATGCCATTCGTGAATACGTGGTTGATGCGAAAAGTAAGAATGCCATTGATTTTGGGTGTGGAACCGGCCTTGTTGGAATGAATTTGCTAAACGATTTTAATTCTATGCTATTTCTGGACACATCACAAAACATGATTCATCAAATAGAGCAAAAAATTTCAAGCTCTAATATACGGAATGCAGCTACATTATGTTTTGACGTTGAAAAAGACAGCCTTACAGATTTACAGGCTGACTATATTTTTATGGCTCAGGTGTTACTCCATATCAAAGACTTTGATTTAGTCTTATCAAGATTATATGAGACTTTAGAAAAGGAAGGGCATTTAATAATTGTAGATTTTAATAAAAATGAAAAAATCGCCTCAGATATGGTTCATAATGGTTTTGACCAGGCAGAATTAACGGCTGTTATGTCAAAAATAGGGTACAGGGATATTCAATCGAAAACAATTTATACAGGAAGTAAAATATTCATGGGGCATGATGCATCCTTGTTTGTTCTTAATTCTCATAAATAGGGCCAGAAACATCAAATTCATTCGTTCAGTTCATGCCGAAAACGAATAGAACATTAGAAAAACAGTGCAGAACAAAAAAACATCTTGCAAAGTTTAGAAAAATTCGTTATGATAATTTTAATGATACAAAGGGAGGTGGCTTGATGTCGTCTATTCGCTAAGATAATGAACAATAAAATTTAGCTCTCATATCACGAGGGGGTTTTTTGTTGTACTTATTTTGCGGATATATGAAGCTCAGGCTGCCTGTAATTCGATTGAAAAATTATAGGTTTTATTTGTGCAGGCAATGAATCAGGTGAACATTGATGAAAGTTCGCCAGGAGACTGCCGCAATTCCGTGGGAACCAGTAAAGCGTGTTTTTACGCTTGTGTGCGATAAGTAAGCAGATAGCTCTAAGTGACAGAGTTATCTGTTTTTTTGTTCAGAACATCACATAATGGAAATAAATTATTTCGCTAAGAAGGAGAATGTATATTTTATTATGATCAGAGAATTGAAAGAAACCGATACCGATCAAATTATGAAAATATGGCTTGATACGAATATCAAGGCGCATCATTTTATTGACAGCAGCTATTGGTTAAAAAGCCATGTAACAGTTGAAAAAGTTCTGCCCCAGGCAACTGTTTATGTGTATGATTCCAATGGTCAGATCCAGGGATTCCTTGGACTGAACGGGGATTACATTGAGGGGATTTTTGTAGATGCAGACTATCAATCCAAAGGAATTGGAAGAGAATTGCTTTGTTATGCCAAAGAGAGGCATAACAAACTTCATTTAAATGTTTATAAACGAAATGAAAAGGCAGCAGCGTTCTATCTGAGAGAAGGCTTTGTGGTTTCTACGGAACAGATTGCGGAGGATACAAAAGAACGCGAGCTCACCATGGTATGGAATCCGCTTGAAACAGAAAATAGTACCGCATTTAAATAACCTTTACGAGGGGAGGAATTATTTTATGATATTTAGCACGGTCAGCTATGCATAGCAAGGGCTATTGCATGGCATCAGAAAATTGATACTTGTATAGCCTTTGCCCATTCCTGAACATATAGATTGGGAGGAGCATAATGAGCTATATCAAAGCAGCCGATGTGCTGCCAAAAGAAATAATAAATTTAATACAAGATTATATTGACGGTGAATATATTTACGTCCCTAGAAAAGAAATCAATCGAAAAGCATGGGGAGAAAACACCAGGAGCAAAGAGATGATTCTTTTCAGAAACATGGAGATCTACGAAAAATATACAAAAGGTATATCAATTGATCATCTTTCGGAGACTTACTATTTATCACCAAAAAGCATACAAAAAATTATTGCAAAAATAAAACGGAAGAACCAGTAAACAAAGAAGCGCCATGAAACTGCATGGTGCTTCTTTGCTTCTGAAACGTGAAGTCGGTTGCCGCTATATAGAAATAGAACCTATAATATCTTATGGAAAGAGCAAGTGCAGCCACAGTGCTTGTTACTGATCAGGAGGTAAAATGGGTGAATAAGAAAAAAGAAAATAAAATCAATAAAGGTTTAAATACAGATGCTTTTTATGCTACGGTTGTAAATATCATGAATAAACAAGTTAAAGTTTTATCAAAAGGTGAAGTGTTTTCTTGCATGCTTCCCGGTTCATTGATCTCGAATAAGAATTCCCTGGTTGTTGGTGATGAGGTTGAAGTAGGAAATGCCGGAAACGGACAATATAAACTAATACATGTACTCCCAAGAAAAAGCGCCTTATATCGGGGAAATCGCCGTTCTCCTGAGGAGAAGGTACTGGTAGCAGCGAATGTCCAGTGTCTTTTGGTAATCGTGACCGCAGATTACCTGCTCAATCAGGCAGGTTACCTGGAATCGGCAATCATTGCCGCCAGACGCGCAGAAATTCAAGTCGGCATATTTATCAGCAAATGGGATTTGATCGGGGAAAGTGCTCAGGCTCTGTTAGAAGCCAAACTGGAACTGTATAAAAAAACCGCCGGCTTTGTATTTGCAGGTTCCGCTTGTGAGCGGCAGGAAGAACTATTTAAAACAGTTGAAGGAAAAACTGTGGTTGTCGTTGGTGACAGGTCCTGCGGAAAAACAACTCTCATACATGGGAGTGATCCCCGCTGCCCCAGGTCAAGCACTCATACCAGTGTATTGGAGGCTGGCCTTAAAGGAACCTTTTGGATTGATACGCCTGGATTCCGTGATTTTGCCCTGCAGCAAATCTCCGAGGAGGAGCGAAACACGGTATTCCCAGAACTGGCACAATTAACAGAAGGCTGTTATTTCAGGAATTGTACCCATGTCCACGAAGATGGGTGTCAGGTTCTAGAGGCCCTTCGCGCAAAGAAACTTAAAAGGGAACGATATGATGCTTATCAGAAGATGATGGATGTCAAAGCCGCTTCAAGCATTACCCCCAAAATTGATTACCGGCATTCCGCCTGCACAGAGAGCTTCACATGCGAAGTCTGCGGAACGCTTGTGGTGCCGGAAGGTGCCGGGAGCCGGCATCGAAACCATTGCCCGAAGTGTTTATCAAGCATTCATATAGACAATGATCCTGGCGACCGCGCTTCCCTGTGTAAAGGAATCATGGAGCCGGTCAGTATTTGGGTACGCAAGGGGGGCGAATGGGCGATTATTCACAGATGCCGAATGTGCGGTACTTTGAGCTCAAATCGAATTGCAGCAGATGATAATCCAGCCATGCTCATGTCCATTGCAGTAAAGCCACTGGCTATGACGCCATTTCCACTGAATAAACTGGAGGAGCTGTTTGGTCCGTAAGAGAATCGTTATTAGGGCGTTAGATCATACGCCCTAATTTTTTTTACTGCCGCCGAGCTGCCAGCTTCACATTTACATGATTGTGAATACTAGTCTTGACAGTAAAATAAAGAAATGTTATATTTGTATGTACAAACAAAGGAGGGAATGTTTTGAATTGTAATTGTGAATCAAACAATCAGGAGTGTATGCTGAATGGCTGCTTGTTTTTTACTTCTGCGAAACTCGCCCGGGAATTGGGAAAAATGGCAGATGAAGCCTTCAGCAAAACCGGGTTGTCACCCAGCCATGCAATGCTCCTGTACATTGTAAACCTCAAAGGTGGTATACCACAGAAAGAAATTGGGGAAATGCTGCATTTGACACCGTCAACCATAACCCGCCTGCTGGAGAGGCTTGAGCGAAAAGGGTTTATTGCAAAACAGGCGGAAGGAAAGAATGTATATCTTAATACGACACCAGAGGGCCTAACCATGCAAAATGATATTTTAGCAGCATGGAATCAGCTTCAAGAGAAATACAAAGACGTTTTGACAGAAGACGAAACCCTTAAATTTATAGAAATCAGCAACAAGCTTCTTGAAAGCCTGGACGATAAAAAAAATTAAATTAGAAATCAAATTAAGGAGGCCATGTCTATGGAAGAAATTTATATCAGAAGAAGTATTCGTAAGTTTAAAGAGCAGGAAGTGGAACCTGAAAAAATTGATAAGCTGCTGCGCGCAGCTATGCAGGCTCCATCGGCTGCCAATCAGCAGCCATGGGAATTCATTGTGGTTAAGAATAAAGAAAGACTGGCTCAAATTGCTCAAACTTCTCCTTATGCGAAACTGGCTGAGAATTCCGCTGTAACCTTTGTTTTGCTGGCCAATGACAAAGAATTGAAAGTGCCCACCGGTTGGGAGCAGGACATGAGCGCCGCGGCACAAAATATGCTTCTGGAAGCGGTTCATCTGGGACTTGGAGGCGTATGGCTTGGCGTTGCTACATCCGATGTTGTTACAGAAAATGTGAGCCGCTTGTTTCATCTTCCGGATCATATCAGACCCTTTGCGCTGATTTCCATCGGATACCCTGATGGACAGCATAATGAATTTGTTGACCGCTATAAGGCGGATCGGGTGCATTACGAAATTTGGTGACAAAACGAAAAGGAGAGCTTATAATCAATGATTAAAGTTGTTGCGGAGAATTTTATCAAATCAGAAAAGGTCGAAGAATTTATTGTATTAGCAAAGCAGCTTGTACAGGATACGCGGCAGAACGACGTTGGCTGCATCCGCTATGAGCTGTTGCAGGATATAAAAGACCCACAGCTTCTGACAATGCTTGAGGAATGGGAAGATCAGGAAGCGCTGAACAAGCATATGGCGGCAAAGCATTTTAAGGAAGCTATCGCTTTGTTTGCGGATCTCGTGGAAAAACCAGGTAATATTAATCTTTATAAGACGTTAGTCTGAAAAAGGAGGGGCAGCAAACTATGAAAATGGATTTCCCTGTTGCTAAAACAGTCAATGCCCGCAGCAGTGTCAGGACTTATGAGAACCGTGATCTTACAGCAAATGAAAAGGCCCAGATCAACGCCTATATAGATAACTTATCCAATCCTTTTTTCGCGGATGTTACCTTCAGGCTTTTGGAAAAGGCTTCATCAACCAATGGAGAAAAACTGGGAACCTATGGCGTCATTAAAGGTGCAGGGAATTATATTGTTGCATCGGCAGCAGAGAAAGAACTGGCATTGGAAGCCCTTGGCTATTCTTTTGAAAAACTGATTCTGTATGCCACATCCCTTGGACTTGGTACCTGCTGGCTTGGGGGGACCTTTAACCGCAGCGGTTTTGCTGCGGCCATGAATCTAAAAGAAGGGGATCTTTTTCCTTGTATTTCTCCCATCGGATATCCTGCAGGTAAAAAAAGTACTATGGAGTCATTGATGAGGTGGGTATCAAAGGCAGATCAGAGAAAAGAATGGAGCGAACTATTTTTCAAACAGAACTTCTCACAGCCTTTGACGAAAGATGATGCGGGGGAGTTTGCATTCCCGTTGGAAATGGTGCGTCTGGCTCCTTCCGCTGTCAATAAGCAGCCATGGAGAATCGTTCAGGATAAAGACGCGTATCATTTTTATATGGCAAGATCTCTAAAAAGCGACAACGAAAAAGTTGACCTTCAAAGAGTGGATATGGGCATAGCAACCTGCCATTTTCATATGGCCGTATTGGAAAAGGAATTGCCGGGAAAATTTCAAAAGCTTGCAAAACCCGGGATACAAAGCCCGGAACAGGTGCAGTATATTTATTCCTGGATTCCAGGTTAATGGCAAAAATCCGCTGATCCAATGTTACAGATCAGCGGATTTTATATTTAACAGCATATATATCTGAATTCTATACTAGTTATAGCTATCGTGCCGGCATAGTCATTAAAAGCTGGAATACGGGCAATACTAAGTAAGGCAAAATCCTCTGCATGAATGAAATCATCTAAAAAAAATTCTATTACATAATGATTATACTGCTGGCTGCCAGGTGAAGTTTGAACAAGGATGTTCTCCCTGTTAACAATACTTAAATTAGCTATATCGATTACTTCGTTAACTTTGGAAAATAATGATGATAGTCTGATTGAGAATCGATCTCCCATTGGTATGCTTGAATTATCACTTATTAAATGAACAAATACTCTCGATTTATGATATCCTTTTCGAACATCTTTTGGTACACTAAAAGTTAATGAATATTCATCTGTATCACCTTGTGGCATAAGCCATCCTAATATAAAAATACCGGATCCTCCCAGCTGTTCTGTATCAGATCCAGTAGTATTAGCATCATTCATATTTCCAGCGTTGAATATTAATGATTTATATTTCAGTAATTTATGATCGCCACAATTACTATTTAGCATATTAAAATATCTCCTTTCATAATATAGTATATTTTGCATGTACAAGTAATGTTACTAATTATAGGAACCTCTTTTTCGCTGTAAGTTTAACATTTAGGGTGATAAGTATATATGGAAGAATAATCCTCCAGAGCCCTTATCAGAGCTGCAATAAATTTAAGCTGTTTTTACCCTGCCACAAATCGAAAGAACGTTGACTTATTCCGAAAACGAGTATATAATCAATTTCAGTCTGAAAAGACATTATCTTAGAAAAATTAAATGTTTAAGTGATCTAGGGTTCCGCAGTTTAACTGGTTTGTGACCGAGAGAGAACTCGCAGTTATATTGCTGTGTCACGGAAGGATGAAAGCCTGGGAGATATCAAGATGATATCATTCAGGCTTAAATTTTATCTGGAATTTTGGGATTATTAAAGTTTACTTCTGCATAGTTATATTTCTGCAGGAATACCATTCAAGGAAGGGGAGAAACACCAAATGTTTAGAGAAATGAGAAGAAACAAACAATTATTATCGCCTGAGGATACAATCGCAGTAATGGACAGATGCACCAATGGTATCCTGGCATGTTACGGGGACGACGATTATCCCTACGCTGTGCCGCTGAGTTACGTATATTTCAATGACAAAATTTATTTCCATTCTGCTAAGGCCGGGCATAAAGTTGATGCAATCACAAAATATCCTAAGGTATCTTTTTCGGTAATCGATGAAGATACGATTGTAAGTAAGGAATATACTTCTTACTTCCGCAGTGTTATCGCCTTTGGAAAAGCCAGAATTGTGGAAGGCGATGAACGATTGGAGGCATTTAAGGCTTTGGCGCAAAAATATTCAGGCGATCAGCCGGAAGATGCCAGGAACAAGGAAATAGCCGGATGTACCCATGCTTACGTTATTGCAATTGATATTGAGCACATAACCGGCAAGGAAGCAATGGAGTATGTCAGAGCAAAACAGCAATGATTCTTATACACATAATATAAAGCGATGACGTTCAGGCCCCTCCATTCTTCATGTTTGCGGATTATTCCGCTGGCCTATGGGTTGATGAATGGAGAGTGGCTGGGAACGGCAAACAGATTAATCTGCAAATTGGTGTTGTTTCCAT
>DEYX01000364.1 GCA_002365025.1 Hungatella sp. UBA3147
GGATATTGCCAAGGAAACCGCCGATATCATTCTTCTGGAAAAGGATCTGATGGTCTTGGAGGAAGGCGTCATAGAAGGACGCCGCACGTTTGGTAATATCATCAAATATATTAAGATGGCGGCAAGCGGGAATTTCGGAAACATGATTTCCGTCATCGCTGCCAGTTTGCTCCTGCCGTTTCTGCCTATGCTGCCGGTGCAGATATTAACCCAGAATCTGCTGTGCGATTTTTCCCAGATGGGCATACCCTTTGATGATGTGGATAAGGAATATCTAAAAAAGCCCCATAGATGGGAAACTAAGTCCATCAAATCATTTATGACTTTTTTTGGTCCCCTTAGCTCAATTTTTGATATCTTGTGCTATGCCGTTATGTGGTGGGCCATTGGCGCCAATAAAGTGGAGCTTTCCCCACTCTTTCATTGCGGCTGGTTTGTATTCGGAACCATATCACAGGTACTGGTCATCCACCTGATCCGTACGGAGAAACTCCCCTTTGTGCAAAGCAGGCCTTCCATGCCCCTGTTCCTTTCAACTTTTATTGTTACAGTTCTCGCACTGGTCATTGGATTTACGGATCTTTCCGTAGGCTTTGATATGCACCGCCTGCCGGTACAGTTCGTTCCATGGCTTGCTTTGATTCTGATCGGCTATCTTGCAGCTGTGCAGATGATGAAAAAGGTATATATACAACGATATAAGGAATGGATGTAACGATCCTCCAATCATAGAAAGAGCAGCCGGCTTATTTTGGCCTGACTGCTCTTTTGGCTTTTTTTTTATACTTCTCCTTCACCATTCACGTGAGCTTTAATGGCTGCAAAGCTTTCCGCGCTTATTACGTGCTCGACCCGGCAGGCATCCTCCAGTGCGGTCTTAGGAGTCACCCCAAGGGCAATCAGCCACTCCGAAAGCAAGGTGTGGCGTTCGTATATCTTTTCTGCGATTTCAAGCCCCTTTTCCTGCAATGTGATGTGACCGTTTTCGTCTATCCCGATGTACCCGTTTTCCCGGAGATTTTTCATTGCCACGCTGACGCTTGGTTTGGAAAAGTCCAGTTCTTCGGCAATGTCTATGGAGCGCACATAGCCGTTGCGCTTCTTAAGCATCAGGATCGTTTCCAGATAATTTTCTGCAGATTCCTGTATCCTCATATCATCACCCTCTTTCCTGCTTTCATTGGATATTCCTTTATTTTAACATGGACCGGCACAACTTTTCAAGATGACTTCTCCTTATATTATTTTGTTACTTGATTATTTTGGTTACAAAAAAACTATGTTACCATTTTTTTGTTGAAATATGTCAAAATTTTTATTATAATGTATTATGGTTGACTTTATCATTTTGCAGATGCCTTAGGGCGAAGCAATCGGGCTGTGCAGACAAAGATATGGGGGAGGCATATGTTCAATGTTTTTCAAATAGGAGAAGAGAAGGAATTTTCCTGGAGTATGATAGGGAATATAGCAGAAGGAAGAAGGAATCTGGGGGAAGGGATGCCAGTCATGATGTACCGGCTGTTCCAGTATTCCTTAAGAAACGAATTATCACGGAGATTCAGTGAAGATATGGCAAAAGAGCTTTTCCGAAAGGCAGGAGAGCTTTCTGGAAGAGAATTTGCTTTACATATGCTTGATTTAACTCTTCCTCTCAATGACTTTCTGGCGTCCCTGCAAAGCAGCCTGGAGGTACATAAGATAGGCATTCTAAGAATTGAAAAGTTTGATCCCCACACTGGAGATGTGGTCCTGACTGTTGGGGAAGACCTGGATTGTTCCGGACTCCCTGTGACGGGAGATCAAGTGTGTAATTATGACGAAGGATTTCTTTCCGGCGTTTTAAAGGAATACACGGGAAAGGATTATCTTGTAAAAGAGGTTGATTGCTGGGCCAGCGGAGCACGTGTATGCAGATTTGAGGCTAATGTCGATCAACAGGCGAAGGTGTAGTGGATGACAGAAAAGGATGCGTCTGTACTTTTGGAGCAGATTCGCAATATCATTTTAAATAAACCGGTTTTCGGGGAGCTGGAGGAGAAGACACAGGTATATTCAGATCTGGAGCAGTCAGTTTTCTATCTATCTCACTGTCTTATGGAATCCAATGAGCTTCTTAAGAACCTGGCGGAAGGGAACTTAAATGTTCCTCTGCCTGATCGCCACAATTTTCAGGCTGGTGAATTAAAACAGCTTCATGCTGCTTTAAAGCATCTGGAGTGGCAGACCGAACAGGTGATCAAGGGAGATTATAAGCAGCGGGTGAATTTCATGGGAGATTTTTCCCAGGCATTTAATGAAATGGTAGTCCAGCTGGAAATAAGGGAAAATGAGTTGAAAGAGCAGGCAGATAAGATCAAAAGGTTTAATAGGCTGCTGATATTCATTATGGACAGTCTGAAGGAATGGGTTGTTGTTATAGAAGAAGAGAACGGGACGGTATTATATACCAATGATTCAGCCAGAAAGAGGTTTTATGATCCCGGGACAAAGCAATTTGCCTGCGGGGGCGAAGATTGTCCCTTAATGGCCCGCTTAAAGTCCCATACCGGCCTGGAACAGGAATTGCGGTATGAATTCAAATGCTCCCGCAATAAGACCTTCCAGGTAAGGTCCTATTCTTTGTTATGGGAGGAGAAAAAAGCGGTGGTCCATCTCATGACGGATATTACATATCAGAGGGAAAATGAAGCCTTCTTAGAGGTCATGGCCTATAAGGATGAACTGACAGGGCTGGATAACCGGCGCAGCGGCCTTCGTACCATTGACTCATGTATTCAAAAGGGCATTCCATTTTCCCTTTGCATGATTGATATGGACGGGCTGAAAAATATCAATGACCTTTACGGGCATTTATACGGAGATGAATATATAAAGTCTGTTTCGCAAGTGCTGAAGGACTCTGCCCGGGATATAGACATTACATGCCGGTTCGGAGGCGATGAGTTTATCATGCTGTTCCGGGGGTGCGACGAACAGACGGCAGAGGAAAGGATGGACCTGATCGATAAGAAGCTGTCTGAAGTTGGAAAGGTTTATCCGATGTCCATCAGCTATGGAGTGGTTTATGTTGAAGAGGGGACGGAACTGTCTCCGGAAGCCGCTTTAAATATAGCAGATGAAAGAATGTACCGCTTTAAAAGGCAGCGAAAGAAGAAAAATAACGGATTAGGCAGCAAAGGAATTTAGAAAGCTCAACTTTTCTTGTGTTTTTTATGATTTTACATTATAATGATAGGCAGGTTAAAACGAAATAGGAGCAAGAAAAGAATGAGATTTATTGGAAGCAAGACATTGCTGCTGGACCAGATTAAGCATGTGATTGATGAAAAGGCGCCGGAAGCGGAGAGCTTTTGTGATATATTTTCTGGAACCGCAGCGGTTGCCAGATATTTTAAACAGTGGTACCAGGTCTGTTCCAATGACCTGCTGTACTTTTCCTATGTGCTGCAAAGGGCTACCGTTGAAAATGACAGTGTTCCGGAATTTGCCCGTTTGCAGGAAGAAACCGGGATCACGGATCCGGTAGATTATTTTAACGGCAGGGAAAAAGAGGATTTAGAAGAACTGCCAAAGGAGCGCCGGTTTTTTCAGAATACCTATGCTCCCACAGGCGGCCGCATGTATTTAAATGACGAGAATGCTCTGCGCATTGACTTTGCCAGATGCACCGTGGAAGACTGGAAGGCTGCCGGAATGCTTAGTGAGGACGAGTATTATTATCTGGTCGCCTGCATTGTGGAGGGGATCCCTTTTGTTTCCAATACCTCAGGAACCTATGGTGCATTCCATAAAGCCTGGGAGAGGCGAAGCTACAAGCGGTATGAGCTGTACCGGCTGGCTGTGACACACAATGGAAAGCAGAACCGCTCTTTTAATGAAAACGGAGTGGATCTTTTAACACGCCTGAATGGAGACATCCTCTATATTGATCCTCCCTATAATGCGCGACAGTATCTTTCCAATTACCATGTCCTTGAGACAGCCGCCAGATATGATTATCCTATGGTTCGGGGAGTCACCGGGCAGCGGCCTGACGAAGGGCAGAAATCAGAGTTCTGTATGAAGAATAAGGTGGTTCCGGCGTTTGAGGAATTGCTTAAGAATGCGCAGTTTAAGCATATTATCTTAAGCTACAGCACGGACGGGCTTATGACGGTAGATGAAATTGAGAAGGCTATGAAAAAGCACGGGAAGCCGGAAACCTTCCAGATCTATGAGATTCCATACCGGAGATATAAGAGCCGGAAGGTGAAGGAAACAGAACGGTTACGGGAGCTTTTGTTCTATATGGAAAAGCAGGTGCCGCCATGTACATAAAAAGTCCTCTAAACTATACCGGGGGGAAATTCAAGATCCTGGAACCCATTTTTGAGGCGTTTCCAAAGAATATCCGCACATTTGTAGATGTCTTTGCCGGAGGCTTCAACGTAGGGATCAACGTGGATGCCAGGCACATCGTCTGCAATGACCAGATCATGTATCTCATCGAACTGTACCAGATGTTCCGTACCACCGACATTAAGGAAATTCTGGAGAGGATTCAGGGCCTGATCTCAAAATATGAACTGACACAGCAGAACAGGGAAGGATATTATGCTCTTCGGTCAGACTATAACAAAACGAAGGATTTAACGGAGCTGTTTGTCCTGGCCTGCTATGCGTTTAACCATCAGATACGCTTTAATAACAGTCATGAATTCAATTCACCTTTTGGAAGGAACAGAAGCTCCTTTAATGGAAACATTGAAAAGAATTTAACGGAGTTCTGCCAGGCTCTTCACGAGAAAAACATTGAGTTTTCAAACCTGGACTTTATGGAACTGGATTATACTGGCCTGGGGCCGGAAGACCTGGTTTACTGCGATCCGCCCTATCTGATCTCAACGGGGAATTATAACGATGGGAACCGGGGATTCAAGGACTGGAAGGAACGGGAGGAGCAGGCCCTTTTGGCGCTTTTGGACCGTCTTCATAAACAAGGTACCCGGTTTGCCCTGTCCAATGTCCTTTATCATAAGGGATTATCCAATGACCTTCTCATTGAGTGGAGCAAGGGGTATCAGGTTCATTATATCGATCATACCTATTCTAACTGCAGCTATCAGTTTAAAGAGCGGGATGCGGTTACGGTAGAGGTGCTGATCACCAATTATTAATTAAGACAGTTTGTTAAGACAAGGTTAATTATATATGTTTAAGGGAAGTCGTTATAAGACTTCCCTTTATTTGGCATTGGCCCCTAATTGTGATGTGCCTTCGTCTGGTAATTTAATATCTTATTCACGGACACTCCGCTTCAGCCAACCGGCAGTTTTTAAGATATGAAATGCCTCAACCGCCTTACGGCAGATATTACCCAGAAGGCTATGAACATGATAGCTGAAATACACAAGGGGCATATAAAAAAATGCATTCCGGCTGAATAAAGTGGATAACATAAACAAATTGCCTAATAGCGCGAAGCAAAGGACAAAGCTGCAAACCAGTCCAATCAACAACAATCGAATGCGCTGCGTATACGGTTTTGCCAACTTTGCCAGCTGGTAAAAACCCATTATCCCTATTAGGAAGACGACCATGGTTGAAGATTCCGTTGTGGGAATATGAAAGAGAATGCTCGCTGTTTGTATATAAAGTGAATTAAAAACAACTGTAATTGCAGCAGGAATTGTGTGCTCTAAAATATTAGTAAGCAGCTTTCCTTCTGGTCTGGAGTAATTTGCCTGCAGCGCCAAAAAGAACGACGGAATGCCAATCGTAAGTTCATTAATCGGCATCATTTGCAGCGGTGCAATCGGATAAGGATATGGGATAAAAATATAAATCAGTGTAAGCAGCACAGAGTAGACGGTCTTTAAAAGAAAAATCGCTGCCACTTTTTCTATGTTGTTGATCACCCTTCTGCCTTCCTTTAAAACATCAATCATGACACTGAAATCGTCAGTTATTAATACGAAATCAGAGGCGGAGCGGGCAGCATCGCTGCCGCCGACCATTGCAACGCTGCAGTCGGCCTCGCGCATTGCCAGAATATCGTTTACGCCGTCTCCGGTCATACATGCGGTATGGCCATTTTTTTTTAGGCCGCGGATTAGCTCCCGCTTTTGCTGCGGTGTCACATGGCCGAATATGGTATATTCTTCTACGATAGCTGTGTAGTCAGCCTCACCTTCCACTTGGCTCATATCAATGCTTTTTTCTGATCCTGAGATTCCGGCCTTCTCTGCAACTGCTTGGACAGTACGGGGATTATCTCCGGAAATTACTTTTAAAATCACGCCTTCCTGTGAGAAATACCGGAAGGTCTCATTGGCATTCTCCCGAAGATGATCAGAAAGAATCAAAAGAGCATGGCAGCTTAGATCCTCTGGAAGCTTCTCTTCTGCGATAGATAGAGGAGAGTGTGCAAGGCACAGTACTCTGAACCCCAAGGCGGCCTTTGCATTGGCCTGTTCTAAAAAATCTTGATTACTGCCCTTAAATACGATATTTGGCGCTCCAATGATATAACTGCCCTTTTCTTTAAAAGTAGCACCGCTCCACTTGCGCTCTGAGGAGAAAGGTAAAATGATGTCGGAAACCCAATTTTCAGTTTTCCCAAATGCTTTGGTCAATGCTGCGGCTGTTGCATTTTTGTCTTCCAAAGTACCCATTAGTTCAGAAACGGCTAATCCTGCCTCTTTTTCAGAAACATCGGAATATGGTTCCAGCCTCTCAAACTGCAGTGATCCGTCTGTTATGGTTCCTGTTTTATCCAAACACAGCACATCCGTACGGGCTAAAGTTTCTATACTGTATAATTCCTGGACCAGGGCCTTTCTTTTTGCCAGTTTAAGCGCACCAACAGTCATAGTGACACCGGTTAATAAGATCAGTCCTGCCGGTATCATGCCCAATACAGATGCTGACGAGCCAAGAACGGCAGTCTCCAGCGAATCTCCAAGCAGAAAGTATTTCATATAGAATAAGGTGGTGCCAAGCGGCAGTATCACAATGGTCAAAATCAAGATAATGCGGTTTAATGTACGCAGAAGTGGAGGGACCTGTTTTTTGCTTTTTTTGGCCTCCACGGTCAGTGAGTGGGCATAACTATTTTCCCCTATGGCTGTTATTTGGGCATAGCCATGTCCACTTGTCACATAACTGCCGGATAGAAGAGTATCGCCCTTTGATTTCTGAATTCGATCCGTCTCTCCGGTCAGAAGGGATTCATCTACTTCAAGCCGCTCCGAAGAAACAACCACGGCATCTGCACATACCTGGTTACCGATAGCCAGTATCACAATATCGTCGAGTACAATCTCATCCTGTGCTACTGTATATTCAGCCCCATCCCGGATTACGGTTACATGTGCCTTGGCTAATACAGATAGTTTATCTAATCCGCGTTTTGCCCTCAATTCTTGAAATATACCCATACATGTATTGCTTATGGCAATTCCAAGAAAAAGTATATTTTCCGGATGTCCGACAATTACAAGAATCACCGCCAGGAAAACATTGATGAAGTTGAACAGTGTAAAAATGTTCTTAGATATAATACTGGAGATTGTCGGGGTCAGACCCGTTCTTTGTATATTCACAGCCCCTGCATCGATACGGTTGCGGACTTGTTCTGCAGTTAGTCCTGTACTGATATCAGGATTGCATCGCTTTAAAGATTTATTTATTATTAACCCTTTGCCTTTTCTGTCTTTCATAAGATGATCACCATTACAATTCCTATATAATTCCGCCGTTAACTGGTCCATAAGTCTTTCAAATAGGTTTCCCGTTTTTTCTGCGTGTTAAACAAACGTTCCTATATAGATGTATATTACAGTCATTGTCTGGTCAATCAAAAAGCCGGCTGAATGTTATCATTCAGCCGGCATAGACAGCACTGAAACTAATATCACTGGCACCATTCTGTCCGCAATATAGCGTATTCGAATGTATCCAGCCATACCGGTTCCCCGTTGCTGTTGGTTTTAAAATATATGTTTTGTAAAAGATGTCCTTCCCGCCTCATATGTAAACGTTCAAGCAGCCTCCAGGAATGGTCATTCTTTGGGTTACACATGGCTATAATACGCCTTGCCCCTAACTGTGTAAAGGCATGGTCAAGGAGAGCCTTAGCGCTCTCTGTGGCATAGCCCTGGCCCTGGTACTTTCTGTTAAACACATATCCCAATTCCCATGTATTAAAGTCCTCTTTGCCCAGATACAGGTTCCCTATTAATTTTTCGGTTCCTTTCAGGCAGACTGCATAGAAAGATTCATCATTTGATCTTCTGATTCCTTCTTTTTTTGCCTGGGCTTCTGAGTAAATATCATATGGTTCGAAGGCCACGGTTTCCTTATCAGACAAGTACTCATACATATCCTGCCAATCGCTTGGCTGAAACCTCCTGATAATCAGTCGGTCTGAAACGATACTTTCCAATTTTCCTCCCCTTTCTTTCTCTAAAATCAGCTATGATATAGTTAAAATATTATAGCATATCCGCAAATATATATGAAGATTTTCAACATGAATTGTTGTCCTTATCTTTCCCGTTGTACGGGTAGCCGGGCACCACATTCATTGGGGGCTACATACCGGCAAAAACAACGGGAAAACTGTTGCTCAATTATACTTAACATCATGCTTGTTCTGTGGTATTCTTGATGTATGAGGTTTACAAAATATAATATATGGAGGCGTTTTAATGAAAAGGAGAAGATGTGTTTCGATTGGCTTATTTATTGCTGTATTCTTAAGTGGTGCTAAGCCTGTTTACACCATGGCTTTTGAAAATGCAAGTGTAACACATGAGTCGCAGAACCAGTTGTCCGTTAAGGTTTCAAAAGTACATGAAAAGTACGGCAATGTTTATATTGGTATTAAAAATCCCGATTTTCTGAAATTATTCCAATATGGCGACATCGTGGATGTGTCAATTGGAGGACAGTTCTTAGAGGTTCCGGTATGTTCTTCCTATAGTGATGTGGACAGTAAGAAGGCCGTGATCGTTGCATCGTCAGCTGAGGATAAAGTGAATGAGGACATCATATTGGCTATAAATCTCGGCAGCTTTGCAGATACATACGGGACGGCTGTTAATGATAATGTAACGATCGCCCTTTCAAAAAAGGGAGGATACTTAGATGAATATGAAATTCGTCAACTGAAACGTACGAACAACAGAGATGACTATAGCAGTGATGAGGTGTTTGCCAATTTCCGTGAAGTAACTTATGGCAGTATCGCTCCAGGCAGGTTATACAGGTCATCCAACCCGATCAATCCGGAAATTGGAAGAAATCAATACGCTATGCGTCTTACGGAGGCTGCGGGAGTTAAGGTTATATTTAATCTTTCAGAAACAGCCGAGGAGGTTACGGCTCATTTGGGAACCGATACCAACGGTAATCTTGCATATTACAAGGGGCTGAATGATACCGGCAATGTGTACGCAATGGGAATGGGGCTTGATTCACAATCGGAAGATTTCAAACAGAAACTTGCAGTAATTCTACGGGAAATGAGCGAAAAGAAAGGTCCTTACCTTATCCATTGCGTAGAGGGGAAAGACAGGACCGGTTTCGTTGCCGCATTGCTTGAAGCCCTGATGGGTGCGAAGTATTGGGAGATTAAAGATGATTATATGGACAGCTTTGTTAATTTCTTTCATGTACCTGTCGCACCCGGCCAATATGACCGGATCGGGAATAATAACATCCTGGAGAGTATGAGGCAGATTGCTGGTATTCCCAAGGGAGGCAGCCTTAAAGGGGTAGATTTGTCCAAAGCAGCAGAGAATTATATCAAGTCAATCGGTTTAACCGACGATGAAATAGAACGAATAAAAGTCAATCTTTCTAACTGAGTCAGACGAACAGACAGGTTTAAATGAGAGCAAAAAAGACAGATGTATAAAGGGTACCGTACATGTCTCTGTGAGACACCCTTTAAGCATCTGCCTTTTTTATTAATTTATAATCATGCGGTAATATGATGTCCCGAGCCATTTAATGCTTGAGACCATTTAATTGGATTTTACTTCTTTCCAGGCTTCATTGTAAAGGGAATCCACTTCATCCCCCAGATACTTATACACTTCACTGTTCTTTAAAGAGTCCACGTCCGGGAAAACGGCTTTGTTGTTCTGCAGTTCCGGATCAAGTAAATCAAAGGCACCCTTATTTGGAGTAGGATAGGTGATGTATTCAAAATTCTTTTTGGCAATTTCAGGGCGGCAGAGGAAGTCGATCCATTTCTCTGCGTTTTCCTTGTTAGGTGCATTGGCAGGAATGACCCAGGAATCCAGCCAAAGGTTGGTTCCTTCCTCAGGGATCACGTATTCTAAAGAGTAGTCAAGACCAAGGTCCTTTACTTCATTCTGGATGTAAAGCATTTCGCCAGAATAGATGACGCCTAATGCAGCCTCGCCGCCGATCATCTTATCCCTGACCTGGTCGATAACATAAGCCTGAACCAGAGGCTTTTGCTTGATTAACAGTTCCTTTGCTTCCTTGATTTCTTCCTCATTGGTGGTGTTAGAAGAATAGCCAAGGGATTTTAATGCCACCATAAATGCATCCCGGACGCTGTCCTGCATGAGGATGTTGTTTTTAAACTTTTCATCCCAAAGGTCAGACCATTTGGTAGGAACGTCTTTCGGGTCCACCATGCTGGTGTTGTAAAGAATTCCTACGGTACCCCAGCAGTACGGAACGGAGTATTTATTTTCCGGGTCAAAGCTCTTTGACATCTCCTGGTATCTGGGGTCAATCTCCTTTACATTTGGAACATTGTCAAAATTAATTTCGGCCAGAAGATTGTTTTCGATCATTTTTTGGATCATATAATCGGAAGGGCACACCGCGTCGTATTTTACGCCTCCTGCCTCGATGACAGGATACATCTCTTCATTGGTTTCAAACATGTCATAAACGACTTTAATACCAGTTTCTTTTTCAAATTCCTGGATAACGGATTCGTCAATGTACTCCCCCCAGTTGTATACGTAAACTTCTCCGGCGCTTCCTGACTTGGGGGCAGATTTTCCGCAGCCGCTTAAAACGGAGAGGGTAAGAGCACACAGGGAGCCGACTGCCATGATCTTAGATAAAGTTTTTTTCATGTGAATATTCTCCTATTATTTTTTGCGTTTTGGTGCAAAGTTGGTGATTAGCAACAGCACCAGCACCGTGATAAAGATGATACTTGACAGCGCGTACATGGAGGGCTTGATTCCCCGGCGTACTTCGCTGTAAATCAGGGTAGAAAGAGTATTGATGCCGGCTCCCCTTGTAAAGTGTGTGATGATAAAATCATCTAAGGACATGGTGAATGCGAGGAGAAAACCGGAAAGCACACCCGGAAGGATATCCGGGAACACCACCTTGAAAAATGCGGAGACCGAGGTGGCTCCCAGATCCAAGGCGGCTTCATAAGTGCTTTTATCTGTTTGCTTTAACTTTGGCATGACGCTTAAAATGACATACGGGATGTTAAAGGTAATATGTGAGATTAAAATGGTCTTAAAGCCCAGGGAAATCCCAAAGGCGATAAATGCCAGCATAAAGGAGATACCTGTAACAATATCCGCGTTCAGCATGGGGATGTTGGTAACGCCCATGAGAAGGGAGCGGGGGGCCCGCTTCATGCCGTTAATGGCAATTGCCGCGGCCGTGCCGATAATGACTGCGATCAGAGAAGACAGGAATGCGATCAGCAGTGTATTGTAAAGGGCTGTCATAATGGTACTGCTTGAGAACAGCTCTGTATACCATCTGGTGGTAAAGCCGCCCCACTGGGTACGGGATTTAGAACTGTTAAAGGACAGTACTGCCATGGTGGCAATAGGGGCATATAAAAATACCAGAATGATCACCAGATAAAAATCCTGGATCATCCGTTTGATAAAAGTCTTTCCGTTCATCAGAATGCCGTTCCCTCCCCGTTCTTATCATATTTGGCAATAAGCGCCATGCTGATCAGAATGAAAATCATCAAAACCAGGGAAAGGCCGGAGCCTAAATTCCAGTTGCTTCCCCTGGTAAACTCCTGCTCGATCACATTGCCGATCAGAAGGATCTTGCTTCCTCCCAAAAGGTTTGAGATAACAAATGTGGTAAGAGCCGGTACGAATACCATGGTGATCCCGCTTACAATGCCGGGGATGCTTAAGGGAAAAAGGATCCGGAACAAAATCTGAACCGTGTTGGCCCCCAAGTCTCTGGCAGCGTTTATCACATTGTCATCAATTTTCATCAGTACGTTGTAAATAGGAAGAACCATAAACGGCAGAAAGTTATAAACCATGCCGAGGATAATGGCTCCCGATGTATTGATCAGATTCTGGTTAGGCAGGTGGAGTGCGGTCAGAACGCCGTTTATAACACCGTTCTTTTCCAGTAATGTCTGCCATGCAAGGGTCCGGAGAAGAAAATTCATCCACATGGGAAGGATGAAGATAAAAACAATAAAGCTTCCCTGACCAATCCCTCTGGAACGAAGAACCATGGCCAGAGGATAAGCAAGGATCAGGCAGAGGACTGTGCTAATAAAGGAAAGTCCCAGAGAAAGCCAAAGGGCCTTTGCATGTTCTGCTGATGTTACGGAGAGGACATTTGCCAGGGTAAAGGCCCCGGACCGGTCCGTGAGTCCGTAATACACAATCAGTGCCAGCGGAATCAGGATGAAGCCGATCATCCACATGATGTATGGGCCGGATAATAATTTTTTATTCATTGATTCCCACGGCCTCCTCATCCTCAGAAGCCGGCTTGTTCATGATCTGAATGTCGAATGGGTTTACGTGAATGCCCACCTCCTGTCCGACCGGGAACATATCCG
>DEYX01000142.1 GCA_002365025.1 Hungatella sp. UBA3147
CTACTCTCAGATTGCCGGGAGTTAAGCCGCGATTCAGAGCCAAAATGGTATCTACGGTGGTGCAGTATCGATGAGCAAGAAGCCATAAAGTATCATTTCGCTGAACAACATGGGTTCGAAGACCTTCTGGACAGCGGCTCGGTGGAGTTGGAACCGGAGGACGGGGAGCTCTTCTTGCCGGGACGCAAATGGTCTGCCCCACTGTTAAGTTCTGTGGATTTAACCCTGGATTTGCCGCTCTAATAGCAGCAACGGAAGTATAATAACGTTGTGCAATCATCCATAGTGTATCACCGCGTCTAATGGTATAAGGAAACAGTCCTTGAGGACAAGTAGCCATAATATTACTGCCTTTCAATAAAACAATTTGTCTTATGTTATGCTTAGAAAATGGAAAAGTACCTGTCATTCTTGGCCAAATTTCAATTTATTTGACGGACAGGACTCCATTCGATGGGACTCCATATCCTGCAAGATGAAATTGATTTAGTACAAAATAAAAACATGGTAATATTTTTTTGCCCAAGCTATTATGATAATAACAATATAATAATTCAAAATAGCTCACCAGCCATTACCTGTCTCATGGGTCATGAATCATGAGTTTGTTAACAGGCAAATGACTGCAGGCAGTCTGGAGGACATATGGTATTATCGGAGGACTTAATTGTTAAAGGATTTTCCTTACAGGAAGCAGTTGAAAATGACATGGAAAAATACATAGATATAAAAAGAACCTGCCATAAGAAATACATGGATGAATACAATGATGGCTGGATCGATGATATACAAGTTATATTAAACACAGCTGGTTTTCATAAAATGTTAAAGTATAGTTGCTTCAAAAAGATACTGCTATCCAATACAATAATTGGCTTTTTTTCATTTAATGAACTACCGGATAAGATCTGTGAGATATCCCTTTACCTCACCGGACCTGCTCAAATGAAAGGGATAGAAGAATTTTATCTAAAGCATATTACGACCCTTTCCAAACAGGTAAACAAGCCGGTTTTTTTATATGTTTATAAATCCGATCCAGTTCAAGAAATATATAAACAATTCGGATTTAAAATATATGACCAATCAAGAGCACAATATATAATGAGTTTTAACCAAGATGATACAAATGATATAAATAATTCATATGATACCAGAAGCTATATGAACCGCCTTTTTATAAATGGATAAAAAGAAAAGGATATGGTAAAGTGTAAATAAATAACAGCCGGCCTCTTATGCTCAAAGCAAATATTAAAGGCTGGCTGTTATCTGCAAATTCCTTATTCACTGTATTCCATGTCACAATTCCCCCCTAATGAGATCCGTCAACGGACGCTGGAAGCTCCTCTGTTTGGTTGATGGTTTCTAACGAGGGAATATCTCCGGCGGAATAGCGCTCACAAAAGGCTTGCCGCTTAAGTTTCTTATATGTTCTTCTTTTGCTTTTTTAATAATCTCAGGGTTCTCCAAAAGATCTAGAGCGGTCATTGCAATGATCTTTCCGGCAGTGATCATTCCCTTATGTGCAATGCTTGATTTACCGGTAGCAACCCACTGCCAGGAATGGGCAGGAGTTCCGTTTGGCGCAGTCGTGACCACAGCGGTAGCTGTTGGGATGGTCCAGCTTACATCCCCTACATCCGTGGACCCGCTCATGGGCTTGCTTGGGAAGGCAAGGGGAGCGACCAGGCGGTTAATAGGGCTTTTAGCTTCTTCTTCAATAACTGATTTCTTTTCCCCTGGTAGAAAGGCTCCAATCTTTCTTGCAATCTGGTTCTTGGTGGCCTCCGGAAGCTGGGCATAGAACTGCTCTGCATATGCCATTTCCTCAGTGGTATATTCAATGGGACTTACCTGCTTTAAGTTATCATACATGATCTTTCCCAGTTCATGATTGACCAAATAGCTGGCGCAGGCGGAATCAAAATCGATTTCAAGTTCTGTTTCAGTCATCATTGCTGCGCCCTGGGCAATCTTGACCACACGGTCGAAAATCTCTTTTGCTTGGTCTGTTCTGGGTGCACGTATAAAATAATAAAGTTCTGCCGTAGGCTGTACCACGTTGGCTGAGGTTCCGCCTGCATCTGTAAAGGCGTAATGAACCCGTCCTTCATCGATGATATGCTCTCTTAAGAAGTTCACTCCGATGTTCATCAATTCTGCGGCATCCAATGCGCTGCGTCCATGCTCTGGCGCTGCGGCAGCATGCGCTGCCCGTCCCTTAAACCGGAAGTATGTCTGAAAGACTGCAAGGGAGCTGAAATCCCAAATGCCTGTAGAATCCATGGGATGCCATGTTAGGGCAACATCAGTTCCATTAAAAATACCGTCCCTTGCCATAAATGCCTTCCCATAGCCGCTTTCCTCTGCGGGGCAGCCAAACAGGCGGATGGTACCTGAAAGCTTAGCATTTTCCATGTAATCCTTAATGCCCACAGCACCTGCAACTGCTCCGGCACCTAACAGGTGATGGCCACAGCCATGGCCGCTCTCCCCTGCTTTGATGGGACAAGGAACTGCACCATCGGATTCCTGGCTCATGTTGGTCAAAGCATCGTATTCGGCAAGAATTCCGATTACAGGATTTCCCTGGCCATATTCGGCAATGAAGGCATCCTTCATACCCGCAAGACCCCTGGTTATTTTGAAACCTTCTTTTTCCATTGAAGCACATAATAAGTCAGCAGACTTATCTAAGGTAAAACGGATCTCCGCAAATCCCCATACCTGATCGGAGATATCTGTAAATAGATTCTTTTTTTTCTCAATTAATTCTATAATCCGTTTTTTACCGCTCATAGCGAGTCTCCCTTCCTTGTTTCCAACTTATTTATTTTTCGCATTGGTAATTAAAATAGATGCACCTACTGAAAGAATCATTGTGACAAGAAGCAGATACCCTTGAACCTGACCGTATTTGGCGGCGAAAAGGACACCTGACAAGGTGCTGATAATAAGTGGCGTGATTGCCAGAGGAAAGTTTTTGCGCAGATAAGGCAGCAGCATGGTTCCAAGCAACGCAGGCATAACGCTGTTGAAGCCTGGCTTTAACATGGGATTATCTAAATAGTGAATAAAAGGGGTGAATAAGAACATACCTGCGAATATGATTAATGTGGTGGTAATGGAGGACATGCCGATGGCAAGCACGGAAACCACTTCTCCATCATCACTGTGTGGCTCTACATTCATAAGGCGGTGGCCTGCAGTAGCAGCCGGAAGCTTCATGTTCATAACATTACCGGTAATAAATGATAGGTAAGTTCCGCCGGCTCCAAGAATCGGTGAGAAAGAAATGACTTCTGTCAGCTGGGTGGGAATGAATACAATGCAAAGCTGAATGGCAGCAGCTATTACGGCTGCAGTGTTCAGTTTTACATCATAAATAATGGTTGCAGCAATCGGCACCATGAACATAAGTGCAATGCCTATCAGAGTGGACCAGCGGCCTAACCGGTGAATGGAGCTGTAGTAATCGTTCTGTTTCATTTATTTTTCCTCCTTTATCCTAATATCTGACTGAATATGATTGCAGAGATCATGCCCAGTACAAGACTGATAGGAAAACAAAATTCTGACAAGGCCTTGATATTACTTTTTTTAGCAGCAACGTCTAAAAGCCAGCTGATCGCTATGGATGCAATCAATACCAGCAGCGGAACAAGGCCGATGACGCCGGTGGTTCCTATCCGGAAAGGAGAGGATAAATAAGGTCCGGAAAAAACACAAAGCAGGGCAATGAACATAGAAGCGAAAATTGCCTGAAAACGTTTTTCTTGTTTTCCCTTTAAAACTTTAATTCCCTTTTGGATCAGCCTGGAACCAAAGGCAGTGTATAATGGCCCCCAGATGATGCCGATGGTCATAACCCACATGGCGCTGACAAAGACTTCAAGGGAAAAACGGTTGTCGGCAATGCCTTCAAGGCCAAAAGCCTTTGCTGTAACGTCTGCAGCCATATTTTCGTATACGCCGGAACCGACCACGCTAAGACGCAGCCATGGAAAATAACGCCCAAGAGAGGGCATTAACAGTAACAGGATGATCAGGATCGGTAAACTTGGAAGTATCGATACCACACAGCTGTTGATCATGACCTTTTTCATAGATTTTTTTTCCATACCCAGTTCCAGGCCCCTTGCCCATGCCTTACGCATGAATATGACGGCTTGCGCCAACACATATGCAATAACAATAGCACAGAGCAGAAATATTATACTGCCGTTTGCGATGTCTAAATAATTGTTCATAAAAGACCTCCTCTTTCCTTTTTTTGGGTGCCCACACCTTTAATAAGTACATTTTATATAAAAAAATATAAAAAATAAATAATTTATTGTATATAATGTAGGGAGTTTCAAGTTCTTTTTTTACTTAAAATTAGATTAGGATAAAAAAAGGAGGTCATTTTTTAACATTTTTACTGTTTTTTTACGACGTAAAGAACTAGGCCATTAAATGTAAGACTTGTATGCAAGGAGCATTCGCCGTCTACTTTTTGTTCTAAAAAATAAAAATCCGGCTGTATTACCCGCTCCAGATATTCTACGACATCGGGATCGTTAAGATCTGGCAGACCGGCTCCTGACCAGCGGTTAAAGATGCCCGCACTTCCCTGATCAAATATGAACCTCTTGATCCGGTAATTACCCGGTACCAATCCCTGAAGGATTAATGTTATCTGATGGATCTCATGTTCGATCAGATATAGATCAACCGAGTAGAGGGGGTTCATGTAATAGGGACTGTATATGACGATATGAAACTCCTCTTCTCCTTCTTTAGTGACTACTATAT
This sequence comes from Hungatella sp. UBA3147, assembly GCA_002365025.1. Classification (GTDB taxonomy): domain Bacteria; phylum Bacillota; class Clostridia; order Lachnospirales; family Lachnospiraceae; genus Lacrimispora. The sequence continues at coordinate 4,801 of DEYX01000142.1, forward strand.
TATTATCATAAAATATGAGTCTGCCACTTACATAATTGAATGTTTCCAACACGAAGTAAACCGGGCGTTTAACTTTTTTTAGAAGAAACATGCCCAGTATTCCAAAATCATGAATTCCTTCAAATTCCTGGATGTGATAAGTGCTGATAAAGAATCCAATCGCCTCTACCTTTCCGCATAATTTCATCATAGTATCAAATATCAGAGCGGAGCGGAAGAAAGTGCCTGATTCTGCTACGCCGGTGCCTGCGAGGGTATTCCAGCGAGTCATATACAAAGGGGGTATGGGGAGCCCATGAGTGTTAAAAGACGCTTCTATGGCTTCCACACGGCATACGTAGAAATCTTCCATTTGCTGTTTTGTTCTTGAATTGTCCTGTTCCGGAAAGGGATGGGGATATCCATGAAATCCGGCAAAGCAGGCTTGTGAAGTAAGATTTTCTAAAGACTCATAAAAGTCTTCTTGCTCTTGCCCTGGCATTAAGGCCCAGTCAGGTATCAAGATGCCCAATTGGACATTAAGCCCTTCCTGTTTAAACAGTCTCCAAATGGAATTATAAAATTCGGCAAAACTATTTAGATGGTCCCGGTCCTTGCATGCAATTTCAAATCTCCATGGCTTCATGGTCTGACAGCTGGTATTAGAACGCAGTATGCTGGAAAAGCAGGACAAACGTTCCATATAATCGTTTAGATCGCCCTGGCAGCGTTCCAGTAGACGGGATATATCAATCTGTACATAAGGACTGAGATTAAGCTTTTCGATTTGATGTATGCACTGATTGTAAGTATAATTGGAATAAAAAGTATCATCCTTTATTTTGATCTCTTCTAAATCAAAGGATTCAAAATAGATAAAGTCAAAGGCAAGCCGCTGGATCTCCATAAGTTGTTCCATGATCTCTGATTGCAGAATATCTGTCATGCGGCCGATATGAATCATTTTTTTTGGTTTTTTTAATTGATTGTTTGATACTTTGCGCATGTCCAGCTTAATAGCATCCGGGGAATATAGGGCTGTATCGTGATGCATATCATGCCGTTTCATATACTTGACCAATTCCAGCAGGTTATCCTGTGTATCTGACGTGATTTCTTCCAGACAGCTTGTCTTATTATCTATAGGTCTTGCATATAACTTCCGGTATTCTCCAGGAGATTTTCCATATTGTTTTTGAAAGGCGGCTGAAAAGGCCTTTGCATTGGCAAATCCATGTTCCAGGGCAACCTTGATGACGGGCTGATTGGTTCCAAGCAAACTTACGACGGCATGTTCCAGACGAACCTGGTTTAAATACTGTAAAAAGCTTGTACCCATTTTGTTTTTAAAATATTTGGAAAAGTACTGTGGGGATAGATACATCTGCCTGGCTGTATCTGCCAATGTGACGGTGGAAGCGTAGTTGCGGTGGATATAATCCACAACATGGCTGAGAGATGCCATATTATGCTTCTGCTTTCCATGAGGGGAAATGTTTGTTGCTTTAAAACGCTGCATAAGGGTGACCAAAAAGCGGAACAGCAGAGCACGGAATTCCAGATCAGCCCCTTCTTCCTTCTTCATATGTACCAGGAGCATGCGGGTGAGGTGACGTTTTATTTCGTATAAGCGGTCCGAATCCGATTGCAGGATGGAATTACACTGAAAGGTGTAGTTTAATACCTCTTCACATTCGTTTTTAAGGAAATCTTCTTCTATGAGCAGCATAATAGCCAGGTTGTTATAATGGGCAGAGTAGGAATGGATATCTCTGCAATTGATCAGCACAATATCATCCGGGGACATGTGATAAATATCGCCGTTAATTTCTACTTGTAATCTCCCCTTAAGCAGCAGTACACATTCCAGACCGGTGTGGGTGTGGGGCAGTATGTTTTTAATGCTGTTAAGCGTGATTCCTACTGATGTTTGGTTCATAAACAGGCTCCTTTCAGTGTGTAATTTTTCTTATTATAGCCTATTTTCATATAGCGGGAAAGCAGAATACGAATGATAATATCCCTAAGGCTGCTACAAGATAAATCTGCACGATTTTGGATAGCTATTTGTTTAACTTACTATTGCAAATTCATCCTGCAGCAGGCCTGTTACAGAGATTAAAAAATGACTGGCTGAATCTGTTTCCCGTCCAGAGCATATTCCAGCGTATCTGCAATGAGTTCCGTGTGCGCAATCATGGAATTAGGCTTTTTCAGCGGGTCATCCTGACCAAAGGGAACAAAATAGATATTTTTTACGTTAAACAGTTCTCCCACATTCTTAAAATTAATTCCAAGGGCGTCATTGGTGGAGAGAGAGATCACCAGGGGCTTTGAATTTCTTAAGTGGGCTTTGGCCGCCATGAGCACTGGGGTATCCGTGATGCCGTTGGCCAGCTTCGCCAGGGTATTACCGGTACAGGGGGCGATGATCAGGATATCCAGATAGCCTTTGGGACCGATAGGCTCCGCTTCCTCCAGGCTAAGGATAGGATTATTACCTGACATGGCTGAGATCCGCTTCATGTATTCCCCGGTATCTCCGAAACGGGAATCCGTTGTCTGAACATTAGTGGAAAAGATCGGGTATATATCGGCTCCTTTATCCACCAGAACCTTTATTTCTTTTTCTATTTTATCAAAAGTACAAAAGGACCCGGTGATCGCCAGGCCTACTTTCATTCCTTTCAGTTTCATATGACACTCCTTTATGACAGAGATTTGACAATTGCTTCATATAAAATTTCCGCAGATGACTGGGGAGCGTAGATTCCAGGCAGTCCCAGGCTAAGCTTGGCGCGGATATTCTGCTGCTTGCAGAAATCAAAATCAACGCCGCCGGGGGCGGAGGCGATATCAATGATCGTTACGTCCGGATTCATGGAACGAATCAGATCTTTTTCAATGACAAGGGCTGGGATGGTGTTAAAGATAAACTCATAATCCCCTATGACCGGGGACAGGTCACAAAGTGCTCTGGTATGAAATCCCATGGAGGCAGCCTGGACAAGCTGTATTTCCTTTCGGCCGGCAATGCTTACTTCAGCATCCATGCCCTTTAATTTCAGTGCCAGGGTTTTTGCACACCGGCCAAAGCCGGTCACAAGACATTTGCTTTTGTGAAGGCAGCCGGGACTTAACCGAATGGCTTCGGCAATGGCGCCTTCTGCGGTCGCAATGGTATTTTTTACGGTGATATCCTCCATGTCCATATAGTCAAAACATGCGATGCTGTTTTCCCTGGCATATTCCTTTACATAGGCAGGAATGCTTCCGCCGAAGAGGGTATGGTCCGAGGTTAAAAGGTTTAACAGATTCCCGATACCAAGATCAGTCATGTTGTTGTCGGAAACCAGGTTGATTTTGTCCCTGGTAAATGGGATGGGGCAAAGTATGACATTGCTGTTTTTTATAGCTTCTTCCATGGAAAATGAGGAATCCTCGCTGCTATTGTGAAGGGTTGTTTGAAAGCCGTTTTTGGTTAATATCTGGTTTAGATAAAGCTGCCTGGAATCGCCGCCTAAAAGAAGAAAATTATACATATGGTCATCACTCCTTATAATGGTTTATATGATGAAAAAAATGATTTGTGTATGGTACCAATAGGGGATGTTTGTCATACTTTTGTTAGTATGAACCTCTAATTTTGGGAATGAGTGCCTATGAAAGATGTGATTTTTAAAGGCTCAGCGGTAGCCATCGTTACGCCTATGGATAGCCATGGAAACATGGATTTTAAGGCAATGGAAAAATTGCTGAAATTTCAGCTGGAAAATGGCACGGATGCCATTGTGGTCAATGGGACCACGGGGGAATCCGCTACGTTGGAAGAAAAGGAAAAGCTGGAACTGATCGAATTTGTGGTGCATTATGTTAATCATCGGGTCCCCGTGATCATGGGAACCGGAAGCAACTGTACGTCCCACGCCGTGCGCTTGTCCCGAAAGGCCCAGTCCTTAGGGGCGTCCGCACTTTTGCAGGTGACTCCGTACTATAACAAAACCTCCCAGCATGGGCTGGTGGAGCATTTTACGGCAGTGGCAGACAGCGTGGAGATCCCCATTATACTTTATAATGTCCCGACCCGTACCGGGGTTAATATTAGTCCGGAAACCTATTTAAAGCTTTCGGAACACCCTAATATCCGGGCTGTTAAGGAAGCAGGAGGAAATATTTCCAGTATTGCAAAAACTGCTGCTCTCTGTGGTGACAGGCTCGACCTTTATTCAGGGAATGATGACCAGATTGTACCCATCCTTTCTCTGGGGGGCAAGGGCGTGATCTCTGTTTTAGCCAATATCATGCCATTTGAAACTCATATGATATGTCAGTACTTTTTTGAAGGTGAAATGGAAAAGAGCAGGAATATGCAGCTGGAGCTGCTTGCTATGATGAATGCCCTGTTTATGGACGTAAATCCTGTGCCGGTTAAGGCGGCTCTTTCCCTTCTGGAACTGTGTGAGGAAAGCTACAGGCTTCCTCTCACCTGTATGAAGGATAATGATAAAGAGACGTTAAAGCAGGTCATGAAATCTTATTTCCCGCATTTGCAGGATAGCATTCTGTAGCGGTCTTAAATTTGTTCTCGTTTCAGTTGCATAGCTGTTTTCGCCGTGTTATATTTATTTTAATTAAACAAAGGAGGGCGGATGTCTATGAAGCACAAAAGAAAAAAACATATTTTTACGAAGTTGCTATTCGGTATCTCCATTCCAGTTGTATTTATTTTTATTTTGTCAGGAGTTTTCATTTCAGGTCAGGCAGGTAAGAGCATGCAGGCCCAGTCGATACAGACGCTGGACTCAGCTTCCCTTGCGGCAGCAAACCAGGTGAATTCATTCCTGACTTTTTATTTGGCTGAGGTTAAGAGTGCGGCTGCCAGCAGCCAGGCGGAAGCCTTTCTCGCAAATGCCACCGGAAAGGTAAGGCTGCCGGACTGTGAGGGGTATCCGGAGATAAAGAAAACCCTAGATAATATTCAGGCAACGGATAAGGAAAATATCCTTGCGGCATGGATTGCGGATCTGGATGTGAGCCAGGTGACCCAGTCTGATAATTTTACATCGGAAGACGGATGGGATATTTCTAAAAGGCCCTGGTACCGGGCAATGGAACTGGATCATCCGGTTCTGACGGAGCCTTATGTGGATGTCAGCACAGGTCAGACCATTGTAAGCGCTGTCAGCGGGGTGTTTAACAG
>DEYX01000171.1:0-3270 GCA_002365025.1 Hungatella sp. UBA3147
CATCCATGGATATCAGGGCAACGGAGGAATCATTTACCTGGAAGTGGAGATTGATGGCCAGGAAATTGCCGTAACCGTCAGAGATACGGGTATCGGTATCCCTGATATCAAGCTGGCCATGGAGCCTATGTACACCACAGATCCGGATGGAGAACGGTCGGGCATGGGATTTTCCTTTATGGAAGCGTTTATGGACCAGGTGGAAGTAAAGTCGGCTCCTGGAGAGGGTACTGCCGTAACCATGACAAAGAAGATTAACGGGTGAGCCTTATGGATGAGACCATGAGATTGATAGAAATGGCTCACGAAGGAGATAAAGCGGCAAGGGATCAGCTTGTGACCGACAATTTCGGGCTGGTTTGGAGTATTGTACGCAGATTTACAGGGCGTGGTTATGAACCTGAGGATTTGTTTCAAATCGGCAGCATTGGCTTAATGAAAGCCATTGATAAATTTGACTTATCCTATGAGGTGAAATTTTCCACTTATGCGGTGCCCATGATAACAGGAGAGATCAAACGCTTTTTAAGAGACGACGGAATGATCAAGGTCAGCCGCTCCATAAAGGAAATGGGTCTTAAAGTGAAAAACGTCAGGGAAGAGTTAGTGTATCGTTTTGGAAGAGAACCTACGTTGGAAGAAATTGCAGGAGAAATAGGGGCCAGCAAAGAAGAAGTGGCAGCATCCATTGAGGCGGGCGCGGAAGTGGAATCCTTATACCGGTCTGTTAACAAAAATGACGAAAACAGCATTTTACTCATTGATAAAATTGAAGAGGAAAGTTCCGCCCAGGAAGAACTATTAAACCGCATGGTGCTTCGGGAACTTTTGACGGCGCTTTCCGATAAGGACAGAGAAATTATTATCAGGCGATATTATTATAATGAGACTCAAAGTCAAATTGCCGCAAAGCTTGGAATATCTCAGGTTCAGGTTTCCAGACTGGAAAAAAAGATTTTAAAACAGATGCGGGAAAAATTGTAGAATAAAATATTTTATACGGCTCATACTAGCTTTGAAAACCAGAGAAAAGGATGTGAGCACGTATGGAATCCATAAAACATAAGCTTGTCATGGCGCTTCTTGTATTATGCCTGATTGCAGTAGCCGCTGCTATCTGGTATATGATTGCGGTTATGCCGGATGGAACAGAAAAAGAAGGGACGCTTGTTGAAGCCATTCCGGGATGGGAGATGATGGTTTCATGAGCAAGACCGTTTATTTGAATATCAGCCAGATTACAGAGGTGCGGCATAAGGATATCCAGTTAAAGGATGTGGCAGATGTTTATTGCGACGATACGGCCATCATGAATAAGTGTAAAGCCCTTAGGATCAAGACCATCCATTTGGACCGTAACAAACGGTATATAGAAAAAACTCTGGATGTAATCCAGAAACTGATGGAAATGGATTCGACTCTTCAGATCAATAATGTGGGTGAGGTAGATTTTATCATAGACTACCATAAGCCCAAATCACCCATGTGGGTCTGGCAGTGGATCAAAACCATTTTTGTCTGTATCGTATGTTTCTGCGGTGCATCCTTTGCCATCATGACCTTTAATAATGATGCCAGTGTTACGGACGTTTTTAAGGAAATTTACCGGATCATCATGAAGCAGGAGTCAAGCGGATTCACGATTTTGGAGGTCAGCTATTCCGTTGGACTGACTATTGGAATTGTTGGATTCTTCAATCATTTCGCAAAATACAAGATCAATACCGATCCAACTCCGCTGGAGGTGGAAATGCGGCTTTACGAGGACAATATCAGTAAGACCCTGATCCAGAACGATGGAAGAAAGGAGTCGGATATTGATGTTTCTTAGAGAAGTATTTCTTGTTTTTATTGGGCTCAGCGCTGGCGGCATTATAGCAGCCGGCGTTTTTGCTTTTTTGGTAATCATTGGTGTATTTCCGAGATTGATCGGAGTGACTCATACGAAGAAACACATTTTACTCTTTGAGTCGGTTATCATTCTTGGCGGTGTACTTGGGAATTTATGGGATATTTATGAAATTCCCATAGGGTTTGGCGGAAATCTGGCTCTTGGAACATATGGACTTTCCGTGGGAATCTTTGTGGGCATCCTTGTCATGTCCCTCGCGGAGACTTTGAAAGCCCTGCCTATATTCAGCCGTAGAATTCATCTTGCTGTTGGTCTGCAATATTTGATTCTTTCCCTGGGGCTTGGCAAATTGATCGGTTCTCTGATCTATTTTACAGCAAATTTTGGACAGTAGCATCAGGAAAAGGATTGAATGGACGAGAAGGAGAAAAATAATGGAAATAAACAAAAAAGCTTATGAGGCTTATGTAAAACAGGTGACTCCTGTGCACAAAAAGTGGCCGGGGATTATAAAGGCTTTTCTGGTGGGGGGAATCATATGCGCCCTTGGCCAGTATATTACAACCTTATTCATGAATACAGGTCTGGAAAAGGAAGCGGCTTCCGCCTGGACCACTTTGGTTCTGATTGCAGCCACTGTCATCCTGACCGGACTTAATATTTACCCTAAGATTACAAAGTTCGGGGGAGCAGGGGCTTTAGTGCCGATCACGGGTTTTGCCAATTCCGTTGTGGCTCCGGCTGTGGAATTTAAGGCAGAGGGCCAGGTGTTCGGTATCGGTTGTAAAATCTTTACCATTGCCGGTCCTGTCATATTATACGGGATATTAAGCTCCTGGATCCTTGGAATCATCGCCTATGTATTAAAGGCCTTTCAAATGCTGTAGGAATGAACCGGTCAGAGAAATGGAGAGAGAAAATGCAGATAGGAAAAGCAAGTATTAGATTTGAAGAACCTCCGATTATCGAAAGCATGGCTTCCATAGTCGGTAAAAAAGAAGGCCAGGGTCCCTTGGGAAGTTTGTTTGATGTGGTAGAGCAGGATGATATGTTTGGGTCGGATAACTGGGAAAAGGCAGAAAGTGCCCTTCAAAAACAGACGGCTGATCTGGCCATTGAGAAGGGAGATATCCGGAAAAAGGACATCCGATATTTATTTGCAGGAGACTTACTGGGCCAGCTGATCGCCACTTCCTTTGGAACGGTAGATTTGGAAATTCCCTTATTCGGTTTGTTCGGAGCCTGTTCCACCATGGGAGAAGCCCTCAATCTGGGGGCTATGACCGTGGCAGGGGGCTATGCGGATAAAGTCATGGCCATGGCTTCCAGCCATTTTGCAACGGCTGAAAAGCAATTCCGTTTCCCGCTGGGATATGGAAACCAGAGGCCGTTTTCTTCCTCATGGACTGTCACCGGCT
>DEYX01000171.1:3301-12478 GCA_002365025.1 Hungatella sp. UBA3147
AAGAAGGAATCGCAGCCATCACCGGAATCACTACCGGACGCATGGTGGATATGGGCATCAAAGACTCCATGAATATGGGGGCAGCCATGGCTCCTGCCGCCTTCCATACCATTCAGCAGAATTTCGATGATTTTCAGGTGGATGAATCCTATTATGACAAAATCATCACAGGAGATTTAGGCCAGGTCGGCCGGACGATCCTGCTTGATTTTATGAAGAATAAAGGACATGACTTAGAAAAAATCCACACGGATTGCGGGATCGAGATATTTAACAGCGAAGACCAGGATACTCATGCAGGAGGAAGCGGCTGCGGATGTGCGGCTTCCACCCTTTGCTCCTATATCCTTCCTAAAGTTCAAAACGGTACGTGGAAACGAGTCCTGTTCGTGCCCACCGGTGCCCTCCTTTCCACAGTGAGCTTTAACGAAGGTGAGACGATCCCTGGGATTGCCCATGCAGTTGTGATCGAAAATATGGGAAACCTATAGACATGCAGAAATATTTGTACTGTTTGTGTGTGGGAGCTTGCTCACTAAACACAAACAGTGCAAATATTTCTATAGGGCGCAGCCCGCATTCATAATTTGGCGATGCTTTTCCGCCAAATTATGAATGGCATGGCGAACACATTAACAGTTGAAAGAAAGGAGACATCCATGGAATACTTGAAAGCATTTTTAGTCGGAGGAGTGATCTGCGCCCTGGTGCAGATATTAATGGATAATACAAAGCTGATGCCCGGACGAATCATGGTACTTCTGGTCGTGACCGGAAGCATCCTTGGCGCGATTGGTATCTACCAGCCCTTTGCTGACTGGGCCGGAGCCGGGGCAACGGTTCCTTTACTTGGCTTTGGAAACACCTTATGGAAAGGTGTTTCAAAGAGCATGGGAGAGGATGGATTCTTAGGAATCTTTAAAGGCGGTTTTACTGCAAGCGCTGTAGGAATCTCCGGAGCTCTGATTTTCGGTTACCTGGGATCCATTTTATTTAAGCCTAAGATGAAAAGCTGATACGATCAGGAAGGAACATAGTTCCGTTACAAAAAGGGTGCCTTAAAAACCAATTTGGTTTTTAAGGCACCCTTAATTTTTTAATAACCTCCCCAGGGAGGAATCTGCGTTGTGCCGCCAGGATTCTGAGGTGTATACCCAGGTCCATACTGCTGCGGAAGACCGCTTGGTGAATCCAGATTATCTCCCGGAGGAAGGATAATGGAGTTTGCAGAATGAATGGTGCAATAACCTGGCATTGCGAATTTGGAATCATCCGTTGCTCCTTCTTCTCCTGCAGGAATTGCCATGAATATGGCGGTGGTCCGTTCCGGACAGTAAGGAGTTGGCAAACGGTGGGATACGGAGCAGACCGTTGCACGTACATGATTGTTGCATACGTCGGTGGGAACCGTACCTTTAGCAAAATATTCAGTGTAAACCGCATTGCCTCTTGGGTCGTTGTTACAGACGCCTGTGACCGCCAGTTTGCCGGATTTACGGCAGATCTGAGCGGTTTCTACGCTGTCAGGCACCGGAAAGCCAGGATCAGACATTCCTTCATGGACCCTGGTCATGATCTTCCGCCATATGGCTTTGTGGAAGGAGGTGCCTCCGTTTTGTTTCGTCAGTTTCTGGTTGTCGTCGCAGCCAGCCCAGATACCAGCGGTATAATAAGGGGTGTAGCCTACGAACCAGACATCATTGTTTGCGGAGGTGGTACCGCTTTTTCCTGCTCCTGACATGCCGGGAATGCGAGCAGAAGCACTGGTGGAACCTGGTCCCGAGCTTGAGAACTTTCTGCTGCTTTCCATGGAACCTGCCATGGCATCAGTTAAAAGGAATGCGGTGGAATCCTTTAATACCCGGTGGGTTTCCGGCGTATTGTCAATTAACACCTTTCCGTCATGATCCAGTATTCTGGTAAAAAATATGGGCTTTTTGTAAACTCCGCCGTTGGCGATGGTTGCAAAGGCGCCGGTCAGTTCTAAGTTGGAAACACCGGTGGTGATTCCTCCAAGGGCGAGAGCCGGGTTATAATCGGTATCAGTTAAGGAGTTAATTCCGAAATTCTTCGCATATTCCACACCAAGCTGAGGCGTTACGGTTTCCATCAGGCAGCGGACTGCCACGATGTTCATGGAGTAGATAATTCCATCACGTATGCTGGAATAGCCTTGATAACCGGAGCTGTACCAGTTGGAGAAGGTCTTATTGCCCACCGTATAGACGGAATCATAATAAACAGATCCCAGGGTGGCTCCGCAGGTGTCCATGGCAGGGGCAAAGGCTGTCAGAATCTTAAAGGTTGAACCTGGCTGACGGTATGTGCCGCTGGCCCTGTTTAAAGTTAAGCTGGCTGTTTTTTGTCCCCGTCCGCCGCTTATGGCTTTTACCTCTCCGCTTTTCTGGTCCATGAGAACAAAGGAAGCCTGAGGCTGCAGTGTCTTGTGAAGGCTTTCCCCTAAAATGGTATCCCCGTCTTTTAAAAGATAAGCCTTGTATCCGTCTATATCGGCCTGGACTGCCTCTTCGGAATTATATAAGCCGTCAAATCCCGTATCTGCGTTTTCCTTGTGATAACGTTTGATATTTTCTTCGGAGTAATGGGTGGTCGTTCCATCCTTATGGGTGACAGACAGCCTGTATTCAACGGAATATCTGGCAGCAGAGTAGTTTTCAGGATTATTGATTTCTTCGTCAACAATGGCCTGAAACGCAGGATCCTGAGTGGTATAAATCGACAAGCCGCCGCTGTAAAGCATGTTGTGGGCCTGGGTGTCCGTATAACCCAACTGGTCCTTCATGGCTTTTTTGACCTGCTCCACCAGTTCATCTGTAAAATAGCTGTATGGGGTAGAGGTTTCCTTGGTGGCGGTATCTACGTTCTGGATCCTGGAATAAACATCATCGGACAGGGCTTCATCTTCCTCCTGCTTTGTGATATATCCCTGGTCATGCATATACTGAAGAATGACCTTTTGCTTGTCCGAATTGGCTTTTTGCCCTGTGATCGGGTTGAATTTTGAAGGGTTCTGGGTGATCCCTGCAAGGACTGCGCATTCTGATAAGGTTAAGTCCGATATGTTCTTATTGAAGTATCTTCTGGCTGCCACCTTAACTCCCAGGGAATTGTTTCCCAGGTTAATTGTATTCATATAGTTGGTTATGATCTGTTCCTTGGACATGGCCTCATCCAGCTTAACGGCTAAAAACCACTCCTGCAGCTTTCGCTCCAGCCGTTCCCCGAAACCTTTTTCCATGCCGCCACCGAAAACGCTGTTTTTAATTAACTGCTGGGTAATGGTGCTTCCCCCGCCTGCGGTGGAATCGCCTGTCAGTACACCCCTGACAGCGCGGAGAATGGAACGCAAATCGATTCCATTGTGCTCCCAAAACCGGGAATCTTCATAGGAAACAAAAGCATTGACAAGATTCTTCGGAAGTTCCTCATAACTGGCTTCCTCCCGGTTGGAACCTGCAGTTACCAAGGTTTCAGTGACGTTGCCGGCGCTGTCATAGACTGTTGTTGCATATTCATTTGGAACAATGGTTGCGATATCTACGTCAGGAGCATTGTCTATGATTCCTTTTACCATGCCGAAACAGATGCTGGCAACAACAATGCTGCCGAATAAGCATAGTACAAATAGACTCTTTAAAAAGGCAAGAAAGACCTTAGTGGTATATTTCCTTGCTTTTGAATTGGCAGATCGGATCTTTTTTTCCGTTGATTGTTTGCCATAATTCATAGGAAATCTCCTTTCCACTTTACTGCCCATGGTTTTTAGGCATAAAGGTATACCCGCAGGGTGTTTCCACTTTACCTGCTTTTGGGCGTAAAGGTATGCCTGCAAGGCATTACCGGTTTATTATACCAAAAATTGTCGTACAATTCAACACCTACCATTTTTGGAGATAATCCGGCAAAATATACATGGAAGCTTGCCTGGGCTTATACTTTTGGGTATAATGGGGGTGATCGGTTAAAAAGAAGAAATGAGGAAGTTTATGAGAAAGTCTTACAGAATCTTGTATCAGGGCGGCACAGGAGAAATTACAGAAAAAAAATCCCGGTTCATTGCTAATTTAAAACCTGTGGAATCAGAGGAAGAAGCGCTGGCATTTATAGAGGAAACCAGAAAAAGATATTGGGATGCAAGACATAACTGCTACGCCTGGATTATCGGGAGGGGTGGGGAGGAAAAGCGCCTGAGTGATGATGGGGAGCCCAGTCAGACTGCGGGGAAACCCATGATGGATGTTCTGGAAGGTGAAAAGCTTGTAAACCTCTGCGCAGTGGTGACCCGGTACTTTGGAGGGACTCTTCTTGGAACAGGAGGCCTGGTAAGAGCTTATTCAAAGGCAGTGCAGGAAGGGCTAAAGACTTGTACGGCTTTAACCGCAGAACCGGCGGTGAAGCTTTCAATTACTACGGATTATAACGGAATTGGAAAGATCCAGTATCTTCTGGGACAGCGGGAAATCACGACTCTTGGAACTGAATACACAGACCGGGTGGAGCTTACTGCCCTGGTTCCTGATGAGGCCTTAGATAAACTTCGGTCCGATATTACAGAGGTGACAGGCGGGAGAGCAGGACTCCTTCTGTCAGGAGAGGTCTACTACGGTATTTTTAATAAAGAGGTGATTCTGTTTCCAGGATAAAAAAGGAAGGCTTAAGAAACTGTCGAAAAAAGAAGAAAAAATCTTGCAATATGAAATATAGGATGATATACTGGATAATCGTGATAATGTAAATGAAACTAAGGGCAGAGTTGGTCCTTAGTTTTTTATGATATGGGAACAGGATTGCCTGTATTATAAAAATGTACTTTGGCCGGTAGATCCTCCGGGAGGGCGGGGTACATTCTTTGTTTAAAGAAGAGAAAGAAGAGTACATTTATGAAGATGAAAAGAGAAGACGTAAGAAATGTGGCGATTATTGCCCACGTCGATCATGGTAAAACAACACTGGTAGACGCCCTGCTTAAGCAAAGCGGCATTTTCCGCGAGAATCAGGAAGTCGTGGAGCGTGTAATGGATTCCAATGATATCGAGAGAGAGCGGGGAATCACCATTTTATCCAAGAATACGGCTGTTCATTACAACGGAACCAAGATCAACATCATTGATACCCCTGGCCACGCGGATTTCGGCGGCGAGGTGGAGCGTGTTTTAAAGATGGTAGATGGTGTGATCCTGGTTGTGGATGCATATGAAGGAGTTATGCCTCAGACAAAATTCGTGCTTCGGAAGGCATTGGAACTGGGACTTTCTGTGGTAACCTGCATCAATAAGATTGACCGTCCGGAGGCAAGACCCGTGGAGGTTGAGGAAGAAGTATTGGAGCTTCTCATGGACCTTGACGCCAGCGAAGAACAGCTGGACTGTCCTTTTGTCTATGCTTCCGCAAAGGCCGGATTTGCTAAAAAAGACCTTGATGATCAGGAAACCGACATGGCACCCTTGTTTATGACTATCATTGATCATATACCGGCTCCGGAAGGTGATCCGGATGCAAATACCCAGCTGCTGATCAGCACCATTGACTACAATGAATACGTTGGACGTATCGGCGTGGGCAAGGTGGATAACGGCAGGATCAGAGTGAACCAGGAGTGCGTGATCGTAAACCATCATGATCCGGATAAATTCCGTAAGGTTAAAGTTGGAAAGCTGTATGAATACGAAGGCCTTAATAAGGTAGAGGTTCAGGAAGCTACCATCGGTGCTATTGTTGCCATTTCCGGAATTGCGGATATCCACATCGGTGATACCCTTTGCTCTCCGGAAAAACCGGAGGCGATTCCGTTCCAGAAGATCTCAGAGCCAACGATCGCCATGAATTTCATGGTAAATGACAGCCCTCTTGCCGGACAGGAAGGAAAATACATCACCTCCCGTCATATCAGAGAGCGCTTGTTCAGGGAATTGAATACGGATGTCAGCCTTCGGGTGGAGGAGACCGATTCTCCGGACTGCTTTAAAGTATCCGGCCGCGGGGAGCTTCATCTGTCTGTTTTGATCGAGAATATGAGAAGAGAAGGCTTTGAATTCGCTGTCAGCAAGGCTGAAGTTTTGTACCATTATGATGAGAGAAACCACAAGTTAGAGCCCATGGAGATCGCTTATGTTGATGTTCCCGAGGAATTTACCGGGGCAGTCATTCAGAAGCTTACAAGCCGTAAGGGAGAGCTTCAGGGCATGAGTCCTGCCAATGGAGGCTATACAAGACTGGAATTTGCAATTCCTTCCAGAGGTCTGATCGGCTACCGGGGAGAATTCATGACGGATACAAAAGGAAACGGAATCATGAATACGTCATTTGACGGCTATGCAACCTTTAAGGGAGAGTTATCCTACCGTAAGACAGGATCCCTGATCGCTTATGAGTCAGGGGAATCCATTACCTACGGTTTGTTTGGTGCCCAGGAAAGAGGAAGCCTGTTTATCGGGCCTGGAGTAAAGGTTTATTCCGGCATGATTATCGGACAGAATCCAAAGGCAGAAGACATCGAAATCAATGTTTGTAAGACGAAAAAACTGACCAACACCCGTTCTTCAAGTGCGGATGAGTCTCTAAAGCTGACAACTCCAAGGGATATGAGCCTGGAACAGTGCCTTGACTTTATTGATACCGATGAACTTTTAGAAATCACCCCTTCAAACCTTCGGATCAGAAAGAAAATTTTAGATCCTACCTTAAGAAAAAGGTCATCTATTAATAAAAAGTAATTGACGTTAATTGTAATTTAAAGGAAGATACTGCCTTCATTAGCCGAAAATTCGGCAAAGAAGCGGTATCTTCTTCTGTTTTTCGGCGTATTCTGCCCTGATGTGTCGATATTTTTGGATTGTTTTCTATCATTTTAGAGCATTCTCTCACATAAATTTAATATTAGCTGTGAAGCATATTAGCAAATAAGTGAAAGAAGAGGGGAAATACAATGTCAGAAAAAATGATTGAAAACAACAAAGTGAGCGTCATCGGAGAGATCGTCTCCGGCTTCACCTTCAGCCATGAAGTATTTGGAGAAGGATTCTATATGGTGGATGTTGCGGTAAATCGTCTTAGTGAACAGGCAGATATCATACCGCTCATGATTTCAGAACGTCTTATTGACGTGGAAGGAGATTACTCAGGCTTAACGGTGGAAGCCATTGGTCAGTTCCGTTCTTATAATCGTCATGAAGGAACAAAAAACCGGCTGGTGCTTTCTGTTTTTGTGAGAGAAGTTCATTTTATAGAAGAGTTTACGGATTATACAAAGACCAATCAAATTTTTCTGGATGGATACATATGCAAAGCCCCCATTTACAGAAAAACACCTTTGGGAAGGGAAATTGCGGACCTGCTCCTTGCAGTTAACCGCCCATACGGGAAATCAGATTACATACCCTGCATCGCTTGGGGAAGAAATGCCAGATATGCTTCCGGATTCACAGTAGGAACAAGAGTAAAAGTATGGGGTAGAGTCCAGAGCAGGGAATACACCAAAAAGTTAACTGAAACAGAGTGTGAAAAAAGAGTGGCTTATGAAGTATCAGTCAGCAAACTGGAATGTGCGGAGTAAACGCTGTTATTTATAAATATGTGGAACGCCTTACAGGCATGCCGTTTCGCCCGATAATGCGGGGCGGATTTTCCCGGAATGCATGGGAAATATTAAGGAAATGGTAAGAAAACTTGCAAAAGTATTAAAATTATGATACTATAATCAGGTTCTAACATAATATGTAAATAATTGCTTTTTAGCTGTTATGAGGTGCTTAAGGATGAATAAAGGTGCGATACAGGTTATATGCGGGGAAGGTAAAGGAAAGACTGCAGCCGCTATGGGTATGGGAATCGGAGCTCTGACAAAAAACAAAACTGTGATCATGATACAGTTTTTAAAGGGCTGCCCCGGCCGGGATTCTTTTGATATTATGAAACGCATGGAACCTGAGATGAAAATATTCCGGTTTGAAAAGTCCGATTGCTTTTTTGAAAGCCTTTCTAAAGAACAGCAGGAAGAGGAGCGGATGAATATCCGCAACGGTCTGAATTTCGCCAGAAAGGTCGTATCAACAGGAGAATGCGATATGCTGATCCTGGATGAAATCCTTGGTCTTCTGGACCAGAAGATCATAGAAGCAGAGGAACTCACAAAGCTGCTTCAGTCCAAAGTGGATGAGATGGAAGTCATATTAACCGGTAAGGTTTTTCAGAAGGAAATGGAACCGTATGTAGACAGTATTCTGGAAATCAACCATGTTAAAGTTGACAACACAATATAATAATGATAGTATGGTAACATACATATTAGAGTAGAGGTTGCGTTGCTTATAAGTACCCTGTCCGATGTATCAGGTACAGATGAGGGCAGGGGGAAGGAAGAAACGCCGAAGAACGGTATGGCCTGAGCATGCTTGTTCTGGGCATATGGTTAAGAGCCATATGACTGTCATCTTTTTGGATGGGGAGCTACTTAAAGAAGGATGAGATTACCAGATTCTAAACTTTAAGAGCTGACCCTGTTGTCAGCTCTATTTTTAATTCATAGGAGTTTAAGTCCGGTGAAAGAAAAACGCTCCGTTACGGATGCGTACGACCCGTATGGGCCGGATGAAAGTTTACCGAGTATGATGAAAAAGAATCAGGAGGAAGATATCATGGCAATTTATGAAGGCGCAGGTGTAGCTCTTGTCACACCATTTAAAGAAAACAGGGATGTAAACTATGAGAAGCTTGAGGAACTGGTAGAAGAACAGATTGCTCTGGGAACGGACTCTATCATTGCATGCGGTACAACAGGCGAGGCGTCCACCATGACTCATGAGGAACATTTGGACGTGATCAAATTCGTATGCCAGGTAACGAAAAAGCGGATCCCAGTCATTGCAGGAACCGGTTCTAATTGCACGGAGACGGCTGTTTATCTGTCTGAAGAGGCGGAAAAGCACGGTGCTGACGGGCTTCTTCTCGTATCTCCTTACTACAATAAGGCAACTCAGAATGGACTGAAGGCTCACTTTAAAGCAGTCGCTGATATGGTGAAGATCCCTATTCTTCTTTACAATATCCCTGGAAGAACCGGTGTAACCATTGCGGCTGAGACCATAGCGGATTTATGCTTACATGTCTCTAACATTGTAGGGGTAAAGGAAGCCAGCGGTAACTTTTCGGCCATAGCGG
>DEYX01000382.1 GCA_002365025.1 Hungatella sp. UBA3147
GCAATTGCAAAGCTGGTCACCACCAAAGGATGGGCGTGGGTAACTGCCTGTACATCCGGATTTTCCTTATAAACCCTTAAATGCATCTTCACTTCTGAGGAGGGCTTCCATCTTCCCATCAGCACTTTTCCGTTTAAATCCATCTTTACCAGCATATCCTGAGTCATAAACCCCTTTGATACCCCGGTCGGCGTCGTCCAGATGGTGTTCGGCCCTACCTTACAGCTGATGTTTCCATCATTCGAGGCTACAAAGCCCTTTTCGTACATACGTCTGCCGATATCCAAAATTGCCTTTTTGGCCTCAAAATCAGACATGTACTTTACGCCTTGAACTGTCATCATATCTTTACCTCCAAAGTCCAAACAATTACATGTTCTCTCTGTCCGAACTTTCCTCTTTTATACTGTATTTTTACCACTTTTATGTCTGTTTGTCAATATTTTGTGTTGTTTTATTTCTGTTTTTACTGTTTTATTTTTATTTCAACCATTTCTCCTTTACATTTAAACAAAATAATTATACAATATACTTATATACCACATGATTTCTATGGTTTTGTATTGCATTTTATTAACATTTATCGCCATAAAGAAAGGAATATGCTTATGTTAGCAGTAACAAGGAAAGCCAAGATCAAAGATATTATTTTAGAAAAGAAAAGCGTTACGGTGACCGAACTTTCCAAAATTTTTTCCGTGACCGAAGAAACCATCCGGCGGGATTTAAAGCAATTGGAGGATGACGGGTTCCTGACCAGAACATACGGCGGTGCATTCATACAAGATGGGGTTGAGAATAACGTAGAATTAACGATCCGGGAAACCGCATACATGGAAAGCAAGCAGGCTATCGCAAAAAAGTGCCTGTCCGTCATTCATAACGGCGACTCCATTTTCTTAGATGCCTCTACCACATCTCTGCAGCTGGCAAAAACTCTCCAGGGAATGCGCCTTACCGTGGTGACAAACTCCCTGCTGATCATCAATGAACTTTATGACAAAGAAGATATCCGCCTCATTTCCATCGGAGGCTCCTATACCCCCCGGGACAAAGCCTTTGTAGGAAATACAGCAATCCGGAACCTGGAATCCTTTTACTTAGACAAGACCTTTATGTCCTGCAGAAGCGTTTCCATGGAACACGGGATCACCGATTCCAACGAAGCCATTGCCGCCATACGCCAGACACTGATGACCCGGAGCAATCATGTGTATCTGATCGCTGACCACTCCAAATTCGATAAAACCTCATTCATCCGGATATCCGGTTTTGAAACCATCAAAGGACTGATCACCGACAAGCAAATGAATGAACAATGGAGAGAATATCTTTTGAAAAACAACGTAGAGCTTCTTGAAGCTGCGGAAGCATGATCTGATTTTGGCAAGAGGATGTCCCAGTTCCTATGAGACATCCTCTTTTCCTATGTAAGGTTCAGCCAACAACCGCTTACATTTCCTTTGCTTTCAGGGCTTCTTCCTTTTTCCTGAATATTTCTTTTAATGATTCTGTATAGGGTGCTCTGGCGATCCCGTATTCCGTCACGATCCCTGCAATTAAATCATTATCAGTCACATCAAATGCAGGATTAAATACCTTTACGCCTTCCGGTGCCATCCGTTTTTTATACCACATTTCCACCACTTCCTCTGCCGGACGTTCCTCAATGTGGATCTCCTTGCCGGTAAAAGTGTTCATATCAATGGTGGAGGTTGGGGCGCAGATATACATGGGCACACCGTAGCGTTTGGCCGCCAGGGCTACCATAGAGGTTCCGATCTTATTTGCAGTATCCCCGTTGGCAGCCACCCGGTCGCAGCCTACAAATACGGCATCGACCCAGCCATTTCTCATGACAGTCGCTGACATGTTGTCGCAAATCACTGTGACATCAAGACCAGACTCCTTTAATTCGAAAGAGGTCAGTCTCGCTCCCTGAAGAAGGGGTCTTGTCTCGTCCGAAAAGATGCGGAAGTTATAACCCTTTTCGTGTCCCAGATACATGGGAGCTGTTGCAGTTCCGTACTTTACCGTTGCCAGCTGCCCTGCATTGCAGTGGGTCAGAAGGCCGTCGCCAGGCTTTACAAGAGACAGACCATATTCCCCGATCATCTTGCAGACCCAGATATCTTCTTCCCGGATCTCTATCGCCTCTTTATGAAGAATCTCAACGATCTCAGGAACGGTTTTCTCTTTATTTTTCAAAACCACCTGTTCCATCCGTTTAAGTGCCCATGATAAATTGACGGCAGTGGGACGTGCGGAATCAAGATAGTCCTTTGCTTTTTGAAATTCTGCATAAAAATCCTCAAAACCATCTGCTTTGATCTCTCTTACAGCCAGATAGATGCCAATGGCTGCCGCCACACCGATGGCAGGTGCCCCTCTTACCTGAAGAAGATAGATTGCATTCCAGATATCCTCCTGTTTTGTCAGGGAAAGGATTTCCGTATGATACGGAAGCTGCGTCTGGTCTATGATGACCAGGGCATTGTTCTTTTCATCAAGGGCAACGGTATCATAG
The DNA here is from genome assembly GCA_002365025.1 of Hungatella sp. UBA3147. Taxonomy (GTDB): domain Bacteria; phylum Bacillota; class Clostridia; order Lachnospirales; family Lachnospiraceae; genus Lacrimispora. The sequence goes on from DEYX01000382.1 coordinate 2,528, forward strand.
TCCATGATGGATTTTTTTGTTTCTTCGCTCATTTTTGCCTCCTAATGAATCAAGCGGATATGCAAGCATATCCAGTTGATTCACAAACTCAAGGTTGAAGGACGTTTTTTCTTCAACCTTATCCCTTTTTTGTTACCGGCTTTCAATCCCGTATTACCGGCCTTCAAACTTACCTATTGCCTCTTTTATTGCATTCAAGTAATCCGCTCCACTCCGGAAACCGCGGCGGTTCATGATATAATTCTTTGCCAGCGTAATGACGATTTTTTCGGCCCTGGCCCGTTTTTCCTCATCGGGAATTGTGGTAATATCAATGACATTCGCCATTCCTACGGTCCTGCGGATGGATTCAAGTCCAGCCACACCTGCAGTATCAGAAAGGATGCCTTCCAGATACCACTCTTTAAACCCTGGGACCTTTGCCATGGTTTCCGTTACGTGCTCATCAAAAGCCTTATTGAATTTTTCAATGAATAAGTCCACAATGTCGGAAATCGTACTTAGGCACCAGCCGCAGAAATCCTCTTTTTCCTTTTCATCTTCTATGGTAGCATCGCCGTTGCACCATGCAAAAAACATATTTGCAATGACATTGCCGATATCATAGCCCATGGGGCCGAAGAAGGCAAATTCCGGATCAAAGATGTAAGTGTGTTCTTTATTGATAAACACAGAGCCAGTATGTAAATCTCCATGAATCAGAGACTGGGCATTGTTCATGAACTCAAATTTCAGCTTGGCCGCTTCCAGATGCAAAGCCTGATCCTCATACAGTTCCTTCTTTACAAATTCTGCATTGGGCGGAAATACATTGTTCCTGTGGTTGTAATCAATAAAGGGTTCACTGTATACTAAGTCCTCTGAAATCTCGCACAGGTCCGGATTGATAAAGCTTTTAACCAGCTCTTTTTTCTCTTTGTGTCCCAGGACAACATCCGTTGTACGCAGAAGGGAATTGACCATAAAAGTGGTCACATGATCCGCAAATTTGGGATAAGTCTCATGCTTTAACAGACCGGTACGCATCATGGTATGACCGATCATATCCTCCATGACCATGGCACACATGGTTCCGTCATACAGGTAAACCTTTGGAACCAGTCCCGGTGCATAAGAATCCTGGATTCCAAGAATCTTTGCTTCAATTCTTCCGCGGTCGGTGGAAACATGCATTTCTGCTGAAATACGAAGCGCTTCTCCTGCCTGCTTCACGATGATGGTTTTCCCGCTTGCAGGATCCTTTACACGAAATACGTAGTTTAAGTTTCCGTCTCCGATCTCCTTACATTCCAGCCTGGCATCCGCATCAAAATAGGTAAGCTTCTCCTTAACATAATCCGGTACCTCTTCCGCTTTCATCAAAAAATAACTGTCGTATTTAGACATTCCTGTCACCTTCCCCTGATCAATATAACGTTTTTAGTTTACATTTTTTGTCTTGCCGCTTGCATAGGTCATGGCAAGGGCAATGGCAAGGACTGCACCCTTAATGATGTTCATAGCATAATAAGGCACGGACATCATGATTAGACCGTTTTCCAGCATACCCACAAGCACCGCTCCCGCAAAAGTACCAAAAGCATTGGCTTTTCCGGCGCCCAATACAGAAAACCCGATATAGGCCGCACATACAGATGGCATTAAATACGAATCACCTGCTGAAATCTGCGCCGTTCCTACACGTGCTGCCAGACAGATTCCGCCGATCGACGCAAAGATAGCTGACAGAAAGTATGCAAGGATCTTATACTTTGCTACCGGAATTCCGGAAAGCTGGGCCGCCTCAGGATTTCCTCCTACAGCATACATGTATCTGCCGTGTTTGGTGTAATTTAAGAAAAAGTATGCAAACAGTACCACGCAGATCATGATGATGATCAGCCATGGTTCCTTTCCCAATGCCCGGAAGGCTTCGGGAACAAGGCCGGGAGCCTGGGTCCCATCGGCGCGGGTCATACGCTCTGTAATGGCGCCGCCCTTTGAATAGGTCATGGAAACTCCCTGATACATAAACATTACGGAAAGTGCCGCAACCATATCCGGTATCTTGAATTTAACGATCAAAATGCTGTTGATGACTGCAACGCTTAAGCATATGAGCACCGTAAGAATGATGGAAACACCTATATTGATGTTGTGCCATACAAAGCATGTCATAACAAAAACATTGGCAAACTGAGCCGTAGCTCCAATGGAAAGATCCATGCCGTTTACCGCCAGGGCAAACGTAAGACCGATAGCGATGATGGTGGTGATGGATACCGCTCGGAGGATCGTGATCATATTAGACTGGGTCAGAAACATGCTCGCTCCCGTATCCTTGCTCCAGTTTCCAAACGTAAACAGGATGAACATGATAAGCATCGTTGCGATGGTACCCCATTTTGTCACAAAATCCCCAACGTTCCTTTTCTTTTTTACCTTCTCTGCCCCAGACATATCATTTACCTCCTGTCGAATAGTAAAGCAGTTCTTTTTCGTTCGTATCTGCTGCGTTTAATTCTTTAATGATTTCTCCGTCATACATCACATAGATGCGGTCGCAGATACTTAATATTTCCTGGAATTCGCAGGTGGCATAAATAATACCTTTTCCCCTGGCTGCCAAGCCTTCTATTAACTCATACATATCCTGCTTGGCCCCCACGTCGATCCCTTTGGTTGGCTCGTCAAAAATATAAACCTCTGAATCCTTATTCAGCCATTTACCAACGACCACCTTCTGCTGGTTTCCGCCGGACAGCAGGGCGACAACCTGGTTCTCGGATGGGGTCTTAATTCCAAGGTCGCGTATCATATTTTTGGCGTCCACTTTTTCCCGTTTCTTGTTTACTACAGAAAGGCGGTTCGTATATTTTTCCATGGCTGCCACAGAGATATTGGAAACTACCGGGTCCGAAATCAGGACACCTTCTTTTCTCCGCTCCTCCGGAACCAGTGCAAGCCCATGTTTCACGGCCTGGGTAGGCCCTTTTGCCTTGATCTCTTTTCCGTTTAACTTCATGGTGCCGCCTGACTGCTGGTAAGCGGAGAACAGGGTCTTGCAAAGCTCTGTTTTGCCAGCGCCCACCAAGCCTGCCACACCGATAATCTCTCCTTTGCAAACGGTCATGTTGATATCTTTTACTTTGCCTTCCTTTTCGGAAAGGTTTTCTATCTCAAGCAACGGCCCGCCGATCTCGCACTTTTTCTTGATGTAATTATCCTCATAGCTACGGCCTAACATATATTCGACAAGAGTATTTACTTCCAGTTCTCTAGAAAGCGGCAGTTCAGTCACCAGTTTGCCGTCTCTCATAATGGTAATATTTTCACAAATCTCGTAAAGCTCACTTAACCGGTGGGAAATAAACACAACTCCCACATTCTCTTTCGCTAACTCACGCACCACCCGGAACAATTCCAGCGTCTCGGAATTGGATAGAGGGGCCGTGGGCTCATCCAAAATCAGGAACCGGCACTTTTCCGCCACGCATCTGGCTATGAGAACCATCTGTTTTTGTGCCAGAGTAAGTCCTGATACCTTTTTATTAATATCCACATCTACATTTAATTTCTTTAATACCGTTTCTGCTGCCTGCCTGATCTCTTTCCAGTGCACGATTTGCTTTCGCCCCATTTTATTGACCAGCGTGTTGAACATTACATTCTCAGCCACGGACAGATAGGGAATCAGCGCGGTGTCAACTTCCTGAAATACGATTTCTATCCCAAGATTTTTAGCGTCTTTGGGGCACCGGATTTCAACCGGTTCCCCTCCAACGTAAATTTGTCCTGTATAATGCGTATTGACACCGGCAAGCACTTTCATTAAGGTGGACTTACCTGCGCCATTGGCACCCACAAGCGCATGAATCGTACCACTTCTCAGACCAAAATCAACTCCATCCAAAGCCTTAACTCCAGGAAATTCGATGGATATATCTTTCATTTCAAGTTTTACTTCGGTCATGGCATCTCTTCCTTAATTATGTAATGAATACAGAGCGTTTCTTTAATTTACATAGTTGTTCTTGATTGTATCAGTATAAAGCGCGCCCTTAGGATCTTCGGCATCGCCCCATCCATCAATGATGCTGCTCAAATCACCCATAGTTGTCTGTGCATTGAGCTGGGTTGTTTCAATGTTGCATGCATTTAAGTTAAAGTAATCCGGTGTTTCTTCTCCCATAAATTTAAGAGCTAAAAGACGGGCATCTACAATACCGATCAGTTTCGGATCAACGGCTGCAGTAGATTTCCATACGTCAGGATTCTTTACCATTAACTGAATGTCATCGTTGGACACGTCAATGGTGTACATTGGGATATCGGTACGTCCTGCATCGTTTAATGCCTGTAATACACCCTTTGCCAGCTCATCATAGCAGCCCCAGATGGCATCTACGGAACCTTCCGGATATTTGGGAAGAATAGCAGCTGTCTTATTGGTCATATCGCCTCGGGCATTGGCTGAATCAGATGGTGCAATCACTTCCAGGGTCTGGATCTTGCCTTCTGCTTCCAGCTTGGTATAGATTTCGTTACGTCTGTCTAAAGGAGGGATTCCAGGGCCCATGAAGGTCTTTAAAACTTTCATTGGATACTTTCCGCCTTTTGCTTCAAACTCCTTCATCATGTAGCCAAGGGAAAGCTCTGCCAGCGCCTGATCGTTCTGAGCAGTAGAAGTTACTCCGGAAAGAAGCTCGCCGCTTGCATCGCCGCCCTTAAATGGCATGGTATCAAAGGTAACAACCTCCATACCTTTGTCTCTGGCAGGCTTTAACATATCATAGGAATAAGACAGCTGTCCGTGAGATACGATAATTCCCTGATAATCTTTTGCAATAACCTGAGCCACAGTCTCCTGAGCCTTTGCATCATCGCCGTCCGTTACAAAAGTGTCTACGGTCCAGCCAAACTTCTTCCCCTCGGATACACAGCCATCTAAAAACTGCTGGGTATGGTCTCCTGCTGCCAGATTCCGCACAACGGCAATTTTCTTTCCTGCCAGAGAGCCTGTGGACTGGGCGTTTTCTACCTTCTCCGCTGTAGTCGCCGGTTCCGTCTTAGCTGCTTCCGTCTTTGCTTCTGTGGATGCCGGTGCAGCTGTTGCTGCTGTGCCGCTGCTGCCGCATGCAGTTGTTGACAATACCATTGCTGCCGCAAGCACCATTGCTAACCTCTTTTTCATAAAGTAAACCTCCTTTAATAATATAAAATATAGTTTTCTATTCCGGACACACCCAACCTGTCCTTCCTGTAGAAATTGTAGCATATTGTATCCGGTTTTGCAATATTTTTATTTGATTTTATTTATTTATTTTGTTTTATATTGTATTCGGTTGTGATTTATGTTGTTTTATGTCCTGTTTGGGATGTATTTCTCTCCATTATATATATTCTACCATCTTTTTCCATCTAAAATGGTATTAAGTTAATAAAAATTGTTCACAATCAAAATTATTCCCATTTCACTTATGTTCAAAGTAATGTCTTAGTTATTTTTTTACTATACTCTATTCATTCTGTATACGGCAATACATGAGTACTGCCCGATACCTAAATTTTCGCAAAAAGGGAGCTGCGCACTATAGTCCGACAGCTCCCTATTTTTCTTAAAATATAATTTTATCCTTTAACTACCTGTACGCAGTTCAATAAAAAACTGACAATGCTAATATGTTGTCTGTATTCGTTATCTAGCTTTAGCAAAAGCCTTCGTATTCATATGTTTTTTATTCTTTATCTCATCCGATTTATGATTTCATTTGCTTTCTTATAGATATTTTCTACATCTTCTCCAACATAGAATTGATTATCTTCATATAATACCTTGCCATTTACCATAGTAAGTTTCACATTCTGTTTGCTTCCGCTATAAACTATATTTTTGATGATATTATTTATAGGCTGCATATTGGGCTGATGAAGATCAAGGATAACTAAATCGGCTGTTTTGCCTGCCTCTAAGGTATCCATTTCTTTCAATCCCATGGTTTTTGCGCCTCCTGCGGTAGCCATATACAGAACTTGATCCGCTGGTGCCGAAGCAGCATCATCCTCTCTTAATTTTTGCAGTACAGTAACCAGATACATCTCACGGAACATATCCAACGCATTATTACTGCCAGGTCCATCGGTACCAATTGCAATATTAATACCCATATTCAGCATTTTTGTTATTGGAGCAATTCCACTGGCAAGTTTGGAATTAGAGCCGGGATTAGTTACAACAGTTAAACCACGTTTCTTAAAAACAGTCAAATCCTCATCTGTCATATGCACACAATGATATCCTCCGCCGCCATGCTCAAACATACCTAATTGATCCAAATAGACAGTAGGCGTTGTCCCATTCTTCTTCAGGCACTGCTCTACTTCAGCTTTCGTCTCAGAATTATGAGAGTATACCGGTGCCTTATATTTTCTGGAAAGAGCCGCAATTCCTTCCAGCAAAGGTCTTTCTGCCGTATATTCTCCATGAAAACCAACACAGTAGCTAATCAGGTCATGATGATGATTATATTTATAATACCAATTCTCCAGTTTTTCTAAATTTTCTTCGGTACTTCCTGTGAATTCACTGATTCCCGCACATAAAACGGTTCGAAATCCCATGTCAATAGAAGCCTGTGTAATATTTTCAGGGCTAAAGTACATATCAAAATTAGCCGTAATACCGCTTGTCAAATATTCCAGTATCGCCAGCTTGGATAGGTGATAAATATCTTCTCCGGTAAGTTTCGCTTCCATAGGAAATATCTGTTTATGCAACCAGTCAAGCAGAGGCAGATCATCTGCATATGATCTTAGAAATGTCATAGCAGAATGGGTATGTGCATTTTTAAATCCCGGTATAATCAAATTGCCATTTATATCTATTTCTCTGTCAAAAGAAGGTAATGCTGCCTTATTAATTTCATTTCCCTTCTTTGGATCGCCTACATATGTGATACGATTTCCTTCAACCCAGAGTTCTCCTTCTGTTATAGAAAAATCACCTGCCATGGTCAAAATTTTAGCATTGAAAAACCTTGTATTCATTGTTTTCCCCCTTTCAATATGCTTCTTTTTTCTTTTGTCAAAAATATATAAATACGTTAAATCCAATACTCAATATCTAATTGGCTCATTAAAATCATCTCTTACCTTTATCATAAATCTCTCCAAGTGCTCTAGGCGAACGGTTGGATTTAGAGAAAAAGATAAGCAGTAATAAAGTTATAACATATGGCAGTATCATAATCAAATCAGAAAATGTACTTGGTAATTCTAATACCTGTCCTAATTTATATCCGCCGGATTTTGCAAATCCAAATAGTAAACAGGCACCTAAAGTAGAAAGTATCTTCCAGTTCCCGAATATCAATGCTGCTATGGCAAGATAACCATATCCCATATAAATACTTGGTGAAAAGTTAGCAGAGATGGAGTAAGCAAAACACATACCCCCAAGCCCTGATAAAGCACCGGATACCATTACCGCCTTAAATCTTATCTTAGACACCTCTACACCAGCAGCATCTACAGAATGAGGATTATCTCCACAAGCTCTCAGCCGTAGACCATATCTGGTTTTATACAGTACATACCATGCAATAAATGCAATCACTACTATCACTATCTCAAAGGGATAGATTGATTTAAACATAGCTCCTATAACTGGTATACTTGATAAAACAGGAATCGTAAGCCGATTGGATACTCCTAACTGGAATTTATCCGATACTGCTCCCAACATCAAACTATTTACCTGAGTGGTCAGGAACACCGTTAACGCAGCGGCAAGTATATTTATAACAACACCACTGATTACCTGGTTCGCCTTAAAGTTAATGCATAAAAGTGCATGAAGCATGGAATAAACCATTCCGCCTAACATAGAAAAGATCAATGCCACATAGAATAAAGATTGTACTTCCAAATTAGCAAACTTGGATAACAAAACAACTGCTAACGCTCCAACAAAAGCACCAAAGCCCTGCAGACCTTCAATTGCCAAATTGGTAATTCCGCTCTTTTCACTATAAATGCCTCCAATCGCCATAATAAAGAGAGGCAAAGCAAAGGATAAGCCATCAATAATTATAGTATCCATTATTCTTCCCCCTCCTTTCTCTCATGATCTTCCTGTAGAAGACTTGCTTCTGTATCATTTCTTCTACTTTCATCCGGCACCTCCAAATATTTTTCCTTTCCTCTTTGAATCTTGTACTTAATAAAGGTACCGCAGGCGCTAAACAAAAGAATTAATCCGGTAATAACAGAAGCAATTTCTTGCCTGACTCCGGCCGTAGAACTCATATAAGTACTTCCCTTATCAATAACCGAAATCAGGAAGGAGGAAAAGATTATTCCGATTGGGTTCCCGCTGCCTAATAAAGAAACCGCAATGGCATCATAACCTGTACTTGCTAATACTTTTGGTTGTATGGATGCAAAATAACCAAGATAATAAGTTACTCCGGCAAGTCCTGCTAAAGCTCCTGAAATAACCATAGCCAAAACAATGTTTCTGCCAACATTGATACCGGCATATTTTGCGGCTTTTGGGTTTGCACCTACCGCTTTTATTTCATATCCGATTCTTGTTTTGTCAACAATGAATTTTATAATAAATGCAGTAATGAGAGCTAAAATAATACCTACAGACAAGTCCATCTTAAGACCCGCAATTTCTACATTCACAAAAGTTAAGCGCGCTGAACTTCTTATATATTTCGATTGTCTTGAGACAGGATCAATATAATGTGAATTAATGAAAAAGCTCAAAACATATTGCACGATATAATTGAACATAATAGTGGAAACTACTTCATTAATGTTAAATTTATATTTTAACCATCCCACAATACCGCCGTAAACAGCACCAACCACTATGCCGATAGCCAGTACAAGAGGTTTTGCGAGTATTCCATTCAGCTCACTATACCCTACCAGCACAGTAGCAACATATCCGGCCAGTAACATCTGTCCGGATACACCAATGTTAAAAAGGCCTGCCTTAAGAGCCACTGCTACCGCCAAGGCAGCAAAAAGCATAGGCGTCATAGAATTCAGCATGGTCAGTAAATCTGTTAGCATACTTTTATATCCTGCGTAAACTGGTTTTGGCAGTACACCGGCTCCTTGTAACAGATTATAAAATGCATTGAGAGGATTTTTACCTATAAGCAAGATTACAATGGAAGCAGCAATCAGGCTTAATAGAATGGAGAATAAAGGTATGGAAACAGGCTGCCATTTTTCATTTCCCATACATTTTAGAAAAGCTCTATATATAATATTTGCATTCTTTGGACTTTTCGAATTTGTTTTACTCATGCTTTACCCCCATCATAAATTCTCCGACTCTTTTGGTGGTCAGTGTTTTAGCATCTGCTATTTTTTGAAGCTGTCCATTGTAAATAACACCTATGGTATCAGCAATATTCATAATTTCATCCAGTTCCAAAGATATAAGGAGGATCGCCTTACCATTATCACGTTCCCGTAAAATCATATTATGAATATTTTCTATGGCTCCGATATCAAGTCCTCTGGTAGGCTGTACGAAGATCATCAACGGAGACTGCAGCTCAATTTCTCTGGCTATAATCGCTTTTTGCTGATTACCGCCGCTCATGGAACGAACTATGGATTTAGAACCTTGTCCACTTCTAATATCGTATTTATGTATAAGTGAATTTCCGTATTTTTCAATTTCATCTTTATCCAACACCCCTTTCTTGCAAAAGGGTTCTTTATAGTAATCTTTTAAAGCAATATTCTCAGCCAAGCTAAAATCTAATACCAGTCCATAAGCTTGTCTATCTTCGGGTATATAAGAAATACCTTCCAGCGTACGCTTTCTGATACTGTAATTGGTAATATCCGTATTATTAAGCTTAATTGATCCACTGTAAACCTTTGCGAGCCCTGCTATTGCGTCAGCAACTTCCACCTGACCATTGCCGGATACTCCTGCAATGGCAAATACTTCACCGCCTTTTATAGTAAAGGACACATCTTTTACCACGTCAAAATTATCCTGGCTCTTTACGGTCAAGTTCTGTACATCTAATACTACATCTATAAAATGTGCCGGTTCCTTTTCTGTTTCAAAAGATACCTCTCTGCCCACCATTAAATTGGCCATTTTTTGTGTAGAGGTTTCCTTTACTTTCAACACATCCACCAGCTTTCCGCGGCACAATATTGCGCAACGGTCAGCAACTCTTTTTATCTCTTCCAATTTATGAGTAATTAATATAATGGTCTTTCCGCCGGCACGCAGGCCCTCAATAATACTCAATAAAAAATCAATTTCTTGGGGTGTTAAAACTGCAGTAGGTTCATCAAATATCAGAATCTCTGCTTCACGGTATAACATTTTCAGTATTTCAACCCGCTGCTGTAATGAAACATTGATATCTTCAATCTTTTTGGTCGGATCTACTTCTAATCCATACTCTTTTGACAACTGGCTTATTTTTTTATTGGCATTTTTAATATCTACATGCGGTATGATACCTGCTAGTTTTTTTATTGGCTCAATACCAAGAATAATATTTTCTGTAATCGTATAATTTTGAACAAGTTTAAAATGTTGATGTACCATACCTATATTCAATTTTGTCGCATGGTTCGGAGAATTAATATGAACTTTTTCACCTCGAATGAATATTTCGCCTTCATCAGCTTCATACATACCAAAGAGCATACTCATTAATGTAGATTTTCCGGCACCATTTTCACCCAATAATGCAAAGATTTCTCCCTTTTTAATTTGTATTGTTACGTCATTATTGGCAACAATACCGGGGAATTTCTTTGTAATATGTTTCATTTCCACAATATATTCAGACATTCTCATTCTCCTTGTCTTCATTTTAATAAAAAAAAGTTTATCACTTATAACTGATTCTATCAATATAAAGTGATAAACTTTCTCCGTTTTCCCAACTTTAGCGAAATGCAATGTGGAATGTTTTCATCATTATTCCGGAAGACCGGGGAAAGAGTCAGATGATATTCCATTGAAGTTCGCTGCAGGTACGATTTCTCCAGCCTGCAATAATTTATAGGCTTCACTCATTTTAGCAATACTATCTTCAGATAATTGCTGACGCCCTTTAGCACTTACGAATCCAGTAGAATCTGTATCTGCTTTCAGAAGAACATTCTGACCTTTAAATGTACCATCTTTTACATCATTTAAAGCTCTTTCTACGTTTAGACTCATAACTTTTAATACTGAAGTTAATATGACATTTTCGGATCCGTTTTTACCATCATCAAATTGGTCAACGTCGCAGCCGATCACCTTGACTCCCTTTGCTTCTTTTGCAGCTGTGAATACACCGTTACCAGAACCGCCTGCTGCAACAAACATAATATCAACGCCTTCATTAATTAATGCATTACCTACAACTTTACCAGTTGGCTCATCTGCAAAAGTTCCAACATAGTTACCGCCCACATTTGCACCGGTTACATCTGTTCCTGCATAAGCCGGGAGTTCCACAAATTCTACTTTCTTGTCATATTTAGCATTAACATAGTTGACACCGGATTCAAAACCATATTGATAGTTAACGTTGGAAGGATAAGCTACACCATTAACAACTGCAACTTTACCTGTATTTGTTTCTAGGGCTGCTGCCATTCCAGCAAAGAATCCACTTTCTTCTTCTGCAAATGTCATAGCATATATATTATCAAATTCTGTAACACCATCAATTTCCTGTGGGTTAGAGTCGATTAATATGAATTTACTTCCTGGGTTATCTCCGGCTATTGTGGAAATACCTGCAAACTGAAAGCCCGGAGTTATAATTATATCATAGCCGGCAACAATATCCGCAACTGCTTGTACTGCAGCAGTTGGGTCACCAGTTGGTTCCTTAACTGTTTTCACAGTAGCGTCAGGATTATTTTTTATAAAATTTAATATACCGTTATAATTATCTTGGTTGAAAGAACCATCATCTACACCGGATGGACTGGTTACAATTGCAATCTTAAGCCCTTTACCGGTTTCCGTACCTTTGTTTTCTGTTTCAGCTTGTTTTCCGTCTGTGTTCTCTGTCTGATTTCCTTTGTTATCCTCCGCATTATTTCCTTTTTTACCGCAGCCGGTAAATAAGGCAGCCGTAAGGCTCATAATACAAACTAATGCTAATAATTTTCTTCTTTTCATAAGTGACCTCCATTTGTTAGTTTAAAGATTTAAATGTCCGTAGACAAATCATAACTTTTTATGCATAATTAAATTTTTTAAAACTTAAATCCCGCCTTAAAAACCTTGGACTGCAATCCCTTTTCATAATCTTTCAAGTCATATAATTCAATGGGCGGCAGAGTGACAAGCCCTCTTTTCAGCAATTGCATAGCCGGCTCAAAAGGACCGCATCTGCTTCCCTTAATTGTAATTTCATTTACAACAAAATAACTCATATCAATTTCAACTTTCCCTGCATAAGTACTCTTTATTACAATAAGCCCTTTATTACGCACCAGTTTTTGAGCTGATAAAATCCCGGCCGGAGAGCCGGTTGCATCTATAACAATTTCATAAGTCTCATCTGTTTCTGTGGTAGTTCTTGCAAAAGAAGAAAACTGTTTTAATTTATCTTCATGTCTTCCTATTACTGTTAAATCCACTCCGGACAGAGAAACAACCTGTGCTATCATAAAAGCAAGTCTTCCGTCTCCGATTACTGCAACACTCTTTGATGGCTGTATATGAGCCTGCTCCATAATCTCTAAAGCTGCCGCTAAAGGTTCCGTAAATATTGCAACTTCTGTAGGTATTTCATCCGGCACAACATGAAGCAGACCGGAGTGTATGGTCATATATTCTGCAAAGCAACCATCTTTATCTGATATACCAATAACTTTACGGTTTAAACAATGCTTTGCTCTGCCTGTCCTGCAATAAATACATTGTCCACAGCCTTCATTGAGCTCTCCTACTACTCTTTTACCAATCAGTTCTTTTTTGTTAGATTCTACTACTTCTCCTACAAATTCATGCCCTAATACTCCTGTAAAATTTGGCTTGTACCCTTTTAATACTTCCTTATCTGTATTACATATGGCACTTATTAATATTTTTACCAAACTTTCATTGGGTCCGGGAACAGGCATAGGGTAATCCACTAAATACTGTGCCTTATGTTTATAATATAATGCTTTCATAAGCCCTCCTTCTTTCGCTTATTATCCCCTATTACATCTTAGCTATATTCTTAATAGAATCTGTAATCAATTGCTCAAATAAAGGAGCGACTCTGTCTGCTGTCTCTTGTACTTCTTCATGAGTTAAAGGCTGATCCGTCATACCGGCGCAAAGGTTTGATATGCAGGAAATACCGCAGACTTTCATTCCCATATGCCTTGCAGCCATAGCTTCACAGGCGGTACTCATACCTACTGCATCCGCTCCAAGTATTCTGCACATCTTAACTTCATGGGGTGTTTCAAAATTTGGACCGGTAAGCTGAATGTATACGCCTTCCTGTATAGGAATATTAGATTCTTTCGCTGTTTTACGAATAATTTCCTGCAGGCCCAAGTCATAAACATAGCTCATATCAGGAAAACGCATTCCTAATTCCTCTATATTTTCACCAATTAACGGTGACGGTACAAAATTAGAGATATGGTCAGTAATCATCATAAAATCGCCGCTCTTATAATTATAATTTACACCGCCGGCTGCATTGGTAAGCAATAAGACCTTTGCCCCCAACATCTGCATAAGTCTGGTTGGCAGAACAACATCTGTAATTGGATAACCTTCATAATAATGTACTCTGCCCTGCATAATAACTACCGGAACATCACCTATATAGCCAAATACAAATCTTCCCTTATGACCTTTTACTGTCGAAACAGGAAAGCCTTCAATATCATTGTAATCAAGAACCGAATGAATGTTAATACTATCCGCGTACCCCCCCAAACCAGAGCCAAGAATTAAAGCAACTTCCGGCTCAAAATCATTTTTTTCACGAACACTCTTATAGCATTTCTGAAGTTTTTCATATACTGGATTCATATGAATCTCCTTTTCGTTTTTATAGTAAAAATGTCACCTGCCATGATAAATCTTCCTATCTTCCTGTAGAAATTGTAGCATAATACATCTGGTTTTTCAATATTTTTATTTTATTTTATTTACTTTTTTTGTTTTATATTGTATTCTATTGTGTTTTTTGTTGTTTTATGTCCTATTAAGGTTGTATTTTTCACTATTCTATATATTTTTCATTTTCTTCCATATAAAATAATATAAAACTAACAAAAAACATTTACATTCTATTTTATCCATGTTTTACTTATGTTTAAAGTTAAAAAAAGGAAATGGCAGCCTGCAAGCCGGATACGTATAAAAATGTTCCTAACTGGCAGGGTACCGTTTCCCATCTTCGCTATTCTATATAAAAACCTTAGAAAAATTTTATACCGGCCACACCGGCAGCCTTTCAAAGACTATCATGAAGTCTTTCTTTAAGGCATTGATAAATATTCTGCCACATCTTCCACAATCATTGCGGCAGCCGCCTGCCACTTGTCTATTGCTTTTAAGTTCCTGGGACTGATGCTGCCACCTATATACAGGGTCCTGTCAAAGTCACTTACAGCACATTTCATCTATTCCCGTATCTCCTTTCCACGGCAAAATACGCTGACCAGATTCAAATTTGAATCCACGATCGTTAAGTCCGCATCCTTGCCGGGTTCTATGCTGCCCTTCCTGTCATCTGCATGAATATACCGGGCCGGATTTAAGCTGGTCATCCTCATGATATCAAACCAATCCACAGAGGTATGTCTGGCCATGTTCTGAATGGAACCGATGTAACTTAACTCCAGTTCTCTGACTGCCTGATAATCCTTAGGGTCCATCCATTCCTCCCTGCCGTCATAGTGAGATATCCGTACTTTCTCTCCCTCCTTTATAAATTTCATTTTCCTGACATAATGATCAAATTCCGTCGGGGTCTGGGCAAGACCGCTGCAATCCGTGGTCAAGATAATGCGTTTGCTGCCTTTGATACGGAAAGCGATGTCAAAGGCCTCATGAGACACAGTCATACCTGTCTGCTTGGCAAATTCACACATCATATCATCAAAATACAGGGCAGCGCCCGCCACCCCCGGCTCCCGGTGATGGAATCCGCGCATTCCGCTGAAGGTATGGGTAAAACCGCCAATGCCGGCATCCTTTATCTCTTTGATCTGAGAGAAAGTGGCTCCGCTGTGGCCGACAGAAGTCTGTATTCCCTTCTTTTTGCAGAATTCCAGTACCGCTCTTGCCCCATCCTGTTCCACCGCAATGGTCATATACCGGCAAAGCTCTTTGTTCCGGAAGCTGTTATAGATGTCCTCCATCACCTTAAGGCTTGGAAGAATGCAGCACTCTTCCCTCTGCATCCCCCGGTAAAGGGGATTGATAAAAGGCCCCTCCAGATGAACTCCTAACATCTCAGCTCCCGGATAATCCACCTCATAGGCATCATCCGCAGCTTTGATGCAGCGTTCGATTTCTGGAATGGTATCAGCTCCCGAGGTCGCCAGATAAGAAGTAACTCCTGCATAGGGAAGGGTGCGGCACATTTCTTTTAATGCGTCTGCACTCTTCTCAAACCAGAAAGAGCCTGTCGCCCAGCCATGGATATGGATATCAATGAATCCGGGCAAGATGACAAAATCAGAAAAGTCTTCGTATTGTCCTGTATAATCCTTATGCAGCTCCTTTATTTTCCCATGTTCCATCTCTAAAAATCCGTCAAATTCCTGGTTTTCAAGAATTATATGTTTTGAATAAAGTACCATAATCCACCTACCTTAACGTCCAATAATCTTTATTTGCAGCCATCAGGTCATCTAGAACCGCTTTTGCCTTGGAAGGGTCCACAACCGTACGGTTCAGCGTCAGCGCCATCAATGCTTTTGTATAATCTTTTTCCAAAAATGCTTCCACAGTCAGAAGCTCATAGGCATACTGCCCTTCCATCAGTCCCTTGTAATAAGGCTTTATGGGCCCAAAGGGATACCCCTTTGCTCCGTCTTTTCCAATGGTTCCTGCTACCTCTACAATTGCCTCCGGTTCAAAATTATCAATGATCCCCTGGTTTTTCACCATCACAATAAATTCCTTATTCAGATCATAGGCAATGGATTCCGCAACCTCCACCATCAGGTTTCCAAACACACTGTTCGTCAGCATTTCCAGTCCATCCATGTGGTCTTTCCTGGCAGCTCTGGCGCAAAGTTCAAACACTTCCTTTTCCCTGGAATCCCGGGATTCATCGGCACGGGTGTAATCCGGGTCACTTTCCTCCACGATTTCATCGGGAAACATGTAATACTGCATATAGGTGGTAGGGATATATTCATCCATTAATCTCATGTATTTGTTCACCCTTACATAGGTATCCAGCCATGATTTTGAACGCTGCTCCGCATTAAAAGGCTTAAAGTCGTGATCTTTTAAATAAGACCGCAGCGTGTCAAAGTAATCATTTCCCTCCGTATCCGTAAGTTCCGTAAACCACCCGAAATGATTCAGTCCAAAGTAACGTGCCCGAAGGCTTTCCTGGGGTACTCCAAGAATTTTGGAGTAGCTCTTCATCAGGGAAAAAGGCTGGTCGCACAGGTTTAAAATACGCTTATCATCAGGAAACAGCCTGTCAAGTCCCAATGCTACAATAGCGGCAGGATTGGTATAATTTAAAATCCAGGTGTCCTTAGAATAGAAACGGACCTTTTCCACCATCTCCTTCATGGCTCCCAGGGAACGCATCCCGTAAGCAAATCCGCCGGGACCGCAGGTCTCCTGCCCAACCAGCCCGTAGCGCAGGGGAATCTTTTCATCCAGGGAGCGCATCAAAGTCTTTCCTACCCGCATCTGACAGAAGATAAAGTCAACATCCCTGTAAGCTTCATCCTCATCCGTTGTAAATACCACCTCACATTCCGGATAATAGGATTTTAATACCAGACGGTCGTAAGCCTCCATTAATCCCATGCGTTCTTTATCTATATCATAAAAGATAATTTTAGAAAGGGGAAAACGTTCCTTATAATTGACCAGCGTACCCACAAGCGCCGGAACGCGGGCACTCCCCGCTCCGGAAATTGTAATCACATGTTGTTTTCTCATGTTACTCTCCTTGTATTCTTAATCATGAAAGGGAATGCCGCAAATCACTGCCGCATCCCCTTGTTTGAATAAATACTGCTTTTTATTCGCCAGCCGCAGCTTCCGTAACGCCGTTTTTCTTTTCTGACTCCAGTCTTTCTTTCAGCTTTTCTGCTCCTATAAGAGCCTTCTGGGCCATCTCCTCTGCAAGCACGCTGCAAAGCCCTGTGTAGTTTGCGGGGTCGATCATGGATTTCAATTCATCTGCCGTAAACATGGAGGAAAGGGTTTCATCCTCTGTCAGCACATGATAATAATCATTTCCTTCAAGCTCCACCATCATGGCTTTTTCATACATGAGTTCATGAGCTCTGTCCTTGCCGATTTTTTCAGCCACATTCATCATTACCAGTTCGCTGTTATCAAGGCCCTGATTTAAATTCACATTTTTAAGCATCCGCTCTTTGTTGATCTGCAGGGTGCGGCTTAGTTCTTCGGCTCTTATAAGGACCTCGGCCGTCAGCTGAAGGCCTTCCTCCATAATTCCTTCAAACAGCATATAGGAGCTGCTGTCCCCTTCAAACATCCGCACTGCAGAATAAAACCCGACAGAGGGAAGGGAGTAAAGCTTCTGGGAATTGGCGATAATCCCCTTGGCCAACTTGGGATTGATCTTCTGGGGCATGGTGGAGCTGCCGATGGTTCCCGGGGTAAAGGATTCGCTGACTTCAGAAAATTCTTCAACGCCGGTATAATAAACTTCTTCCGCCATTTTGTGAAACGTATTACATAGAAGAGACAGATTCATTAAATATTCCAGTTTCATCTGACTCATGTTCCGGCTGGGCACGTCCATAGAGCCCATACCCAGTTTATGGGCAACCCGATTCTGGATTTTGCGGCCAACAAGACCCGTAGAATTAAAACCTCCTACTGCCCCTCCCATCATGGCTACAAACACCCGTTTCTCACTTTCCTCCAGCCGTTCCAGAGTGTTCATCAGCTCGCTGATCCAGACGGAAACCTTATATCCATAGGTAATGGGTATGGCATGCCTGCCATGGGTTCTCCCAGCCATGACTGTATCTGCATGGTCTAAGGCCAGCCTGCCCAGATTTTCCAGGATATCTGCAAGAAAGCTTTTGAAAACAGAATTTACCTGCTTTGCGATATAAAGTTGGGAAGTCTGCTGGATGTTCTGGGTTGTAACCCCGTAGTGGACATATTTTCCGCCCTCGTCACTGCAGGCCTTCACCAGCACCTTTACAAAGGGGACAAACCCATGGCCCACCTTTGCCTTGATCCGGTCCATTTCCTCAAGATCCAGATCTTCAAACCGGACCGCCCCAATGTCCTTAGCAGCTTCCATTGGTATGAAGCCTTCCTCTGCCTGGGAAAGAGCCAGGGCAGCCTCCACTTTAAGCCACGTCTCATATTTGAATGTTTCACTTAACAGTCTTTTAATCCCTCTGTCATCCAGTTTACTCTTAGAATCATAGAAAGCTCTCATCGTACACCTCTTATTTCTTCATAGCATCATCTACCGCATGCCGGACAAATTCCACATGAGGCCCAAATACAACGTGAATGTGATCCGTTGACGGGAAGAAGATACCCGCACAGCCGGAATCCTTGATTTTTATCTGATCCACCTTGGCCGGATCTTTTAAGTCCACCCTCAGGCGGGAAATACAGTTTTCCACACTCAGGATATTGTCCTTGCCGCCCAATCCCTTAATAACAACTTCTGCAATTGCCGGCCAGTTCTTTTCCTTCAGAAGAATGCTTGCTGATTCTTCGATTTCAAACCCTTCCCGTCCCGGTGTCTCTAAATTGAATTTTACAATAAACCATTTGAACACCAGGTAGAACACGATGAAGTTTCCAATTCCCAGAAGGATAAGGTTCAGCCAATGTGTATTTTCATACAAAAGTCCAAAAATACCAAAGTCAAAAATCGTGCCGCGGATATAACCAATGGAGATATGAAGCATCTGGTAAGGAATCGATCCAATGCCGCTCATAATGCAGTAGAGAATAAACAAAGACGGTGAAATAAACAGGAATGAGAATTCCAGCGGCTCTGTGATATTACCTAAAAATGCAGTCAGGCAGCAGGTAAGGATTACGCCTTTTGCGATCTTTCTGTTCTTTAAATAAGAGGTTCGGTACATTGCCAGCCCCACAGCCGGTACACGGAATAAAGTTGTTAACATCTGTGCGCCTCCCAGATAACTGGTAAGGGTAGGCATCAGCTGGCCCCAGTATTCACTGCTGGGCCCTAAGTTAAACAGAACTTCATTGGTGGCATTTAAGATTCCAACATATTCGGTCCCATTAATCATATAGGTACCACCGGCTTCAGTAAAACGAACCATGGAGGAAAGAACGTGATGCAAGCCAAAAGGAATCAGCGCACGGTTTAATGCATAATAAATGGCATTTCCTATGTACGGTGTTGTAAAGATAAAGGATATGCTGATAAGGAAATTAGTCAGCAGATTCCAGAACACCGGAATGATCAGTCCGATAGGGATCATTGATGCAAACGTAATGATAGGAATGGATTTCTTCCCTCCAAAGAAGGCAAATGCAAGGGGAAGCTCCAGGCGGTAAAACCGGTCTGCTGCCTTGGCAGCCACCAAACCTGCGATCAGGCCCCCCAGCGCCTCGATCTTCAATGTCTGAATACCAAGAACCGTACCCTGCCCCACCTGTGCCGCGACTTCCGGATCAGCCAGAGTTCCTGTCTGTTTCAGATATATACCCATTACCACGTTCAGTGTTAAATAGCCGACTACGGAAGAAAAGACAGCAATCCCTTTTTCATTTTTTGCCATTCCCTGAGCAACGCCCATGGCAAACAGCAATGGAATATTGTTAAATATAATGCTTGTAATGGTCTGTAAGCTGGACAAAATAAGTTTCAGAACCTGATTTCCCAAAAACGGGAATTTTTCTATCATGTAGGACTGCCCTAACGCACTGCAAATACCCATAACCATACCAATAGGTGCAAGAAGCGCGATTGGCAGAAGGAGAGACCGCCCAAATGTTTGGATGCTGTCTTTCCAGCTAGACTTTTTATTGCTCATATTTTTTCCCTTCCTTTGTTATGACATTGTGTGTTTTAGGCGCCTTTTAAACTGTGTACATTATGGCAGATTCTACAAGTTGCTTCAAGGCAAAAAATTTACATTTTATTATTGCGTTTAGTTGCCCTTAACTTTATAATGAAACCATTATAAGCATAACAGTACTGGAGGTATGTATCATGGGATTAAGCTACAATGATTTAAGCCTGCTGCGGTATATACAAAAAAGACAGCGCATTTCCCTTTCAAAGGTTGCCCTGCAGTTTCAAAAGGATGAAATATCCATACGCCGGACTATCGAGCGGATCAACCTTTTCTCCCACAAGCCCCTGGTTGAAATACAAAAGGGCTTCTGCATAAGCCCGCTAAACTACAAAGAATTTGTGGATTTTATCCAGCAGATCACCATGACTGATTATAACAGTTCCTACATCGAGCGGATCCGCATCATGATCGTGACCATTTTTTTCGACGGTTATGTCAATGCTTCTTCTCTCTATGAAAACTGGGGACTTTCCCTGACCACAAAAAAGCAGGATACCGCCCATTTAAGGCAATTCCTGTCCGGGCACGGTCTCAGCCTTGTGACCTTAAAGAAAAAGGGGCTTACCATTGAAGGTGATGAACTGCAGCTCCGGTTTCTTGTTATCGACATCCTTCATCCCCTGTTAGAGTTTACGCCGGAAAACCGGATTGCGGTCCGCAAGGCCAATACTCCCCTGGAAAAACAATGCTACGATCTGTCAAATACCGATCTTCAGTCCGTCTCCCATCAGGCAGTGGAGCGGCTGAACTTCTTTTTAACAGAATACAATCTGTCTTTAAACTATCCTTCCAAAAAGTTTCTACTGCTGTTTATCTGTATCATGGAGATCCGGCCTGTTGACGAATCCATGAAATTTTGTTACCGCCTGCCCTTGGCGCCATTAAATATCCGCTTTGTTGATGACATCAAGGAAAACAGGCTTTACAATGTGGCCTTCAGCATGATGAACTTTTCCCGCAGTCTGGATTTCCCTTTTGACAAGCGGCTCTGGTATACCACCGAGCAATTTACGGAGCAGGTGGTGAGTCATTTAAAGCACCCTTTTACCATCCAGGAAGAATTCATCAATGAGCTTTACAACTATCTATACCGGGAAATCACCCTGGATCATTTTCATTGCACGTTTGTGGACAAGACCGTAGAAAATACGAAAGAACAGTTTTCAGACCTGTATGATACTGTCAGAAAGTACGAGGTGTACTTTAAAGCTTCCTATAATTTTTCTTTCATGGATGAGCATCTTTCTACCCTGACCCTGCTGGTGCAAAAGCACATCCTCCGCAACCGTACCATAAACCGTCAGTATAAGAAAATTGTTGTGATGACCAGCATCAACTTTGAACGGGTCAGTTTTTTCCTGGAACAAATTAAGGAATACGTGGAACTGCAGTGGATGGGGACCTTAAACATTAATGAAATCCACAGATTGAAAGACTTGGATTATGATTATATCTTTTGCTTTTCATCCCGGATTTTTAATATCCTTCATGCTCATTACCTTCCTGTCATCCGCATGAATTTCTTTGTAGATAATATTGATATGAAAACCCTTCTGGCAAACGGCTTTTCTACACGGAAGCACCGATTCCTGACCACCAGCTTTGTATCGGAAATCGGAGGAAAAAGCGAATCTGAAATGGAAGCATATCTGAAAGAAAATTACGGAGATTATTTTGTGTGAGAAATCGGGACAGAATATTTCTTCTTAAAAACAACAAAAAAAGCACCTGACTTTGTCTATGATAAATTTTGTGAAATCATCATAGACAAAGCGGTGCTTTTAGAATCCTAAAGCAATTCCTCTATTGACTCTCCAATCATATCCTGAGCTTTTTGCAAACCGAAATTATCCAGCACCGTTGCCCCAATCACTGCAAATGTATTCTGTTCCTTTAATTCTTCGCAGTTGGCATAAGAAGCCGAATAGGCCAGGAAAGGCACCTGTTCCTTTGTATGGTCGCTTCCCTTAAAGGTGGGATCATTGCCATGGTCTGCCGTAATCAGAAGCAGATCATCATCATTTAAAAGCGGCAAAAGCTCTCCCAGCTTTTCATCAAACCGTTCTAATTCAGCCCCGTAGCCAACCGGATCCCGGCGGTGTCCCCACAGGGCATCAAAATCAACCAGGTTCACGAAGCACAGACCGTTAAATTCTCTTTTCGCGATCTCTATGGTCTGTTCCATGCCATGAACACTGCTTTGGGATTTATTGCCTTCTGTAAGCCCTTCGCCATCGAAAATATCATAGATCTTTCCTACGCTGATCACATCCAGGCCTGCATCCTTTAATACATTAAGAGCAGTGGTCCCAAAGGGCTTTAAGGCATAATCATGGCGGTTTGGAGTTCTTTTAAACTCGCCTTTCTTCCTGCCGACATAAGGTCTTGCAATGACCCTGCCGACCTTCCATTCATCCCTTAAGGTAAGCTCCCTTGCAATCTCACAGCAGCGGTAAAGCTCCTGCAAGCCAAAGGTCTCCTCATGGGCACAGATCTGTAATACGGAATCTGCAGAAGTGTAAACGATCATGTCCCCGGTAGCAATCTGATGCTCTCCCAGCTCATCCATGATTTCCGTACCGCTTGCGGATTTATTTCCGACAATCTTGTGTCCGGTGCGTTTTTCCAGTTCATCAAGCAGTTCTTTAGGAAAACCTGTATCCGTAAACGTTTGGAAAGGCTTTGTAATGTAAAGCCCCATCATTTCCCAATGGCCTGTCATGGTGTCTTTTCCCACACTGGCTTCATTAAGTTTTCCATAATATGCCTTAGGTTCAGCTACTGGCTTTACATGCTTTAAGGAACGCAGGTTTCCCAAACCAAGCTTTTCTAAATTAGGCAGATTAAGATGATCCACTGCAGCATCAATATGGCCCAGGGTATCGCTGCCCTCATCGCCGTACTCTGCGGCATTGTTCATAGCACCTATTCCTAAAGAATCAATTACAACTACAAATATACGTTTAAATCGTTTCATATTACCTCCCTGCGCTTTGATCGCAACATAAGTCTTATACAGCTAGCAAATAATTGTCTTCCAGGATCATTGAACAGGCTCCGATTACGATTTCCTGAAGCCTTCACCCTTGTCTGCTTTATTATTTTATTCAAACATTCCCTGTCTGACTCATGATATTTAAAATTCGGATCCAGATACACACACAGCCGGCATTGCAATTGGCATAGATCTTTTGAGCATATCTTTCCCCTATATTATACAATTTTGTAGAATTTTTGCAATCTTTTTCTCTGTTTTCTATGAATCTCCCAAACTATCTGGCCGGATCGTACCCTATCACGGTCCAGATCCCGGTATCATCCTGACGTACAAGCCGCTTTAAATAAACATACTTTGCAACAGACATTTCATCTTTGATTTCTGCAATGACATCAATTCCATTATTTAAAATGATAATTGAGGTATACTTTTACTAGGCCTATCGTAATTACTTCTTCGTTGACAAATACCATGGGAAGAATTAAGATGTTCGTAATTATGAGTAATCGGAATTCGTATTAACTGGGTCTGATGAAGCTCAAATCAGCTAAAGGAGCTACTCCATATGACGGCCATGATCATTCATTCTGTCGGCTATACCTTTGAACCGCGAGCGCTACCCTTGGACAAATGTATTTTGGGAACAGAATTGAATACATTATTTTGCAGGTGAAAATATGAAAATACGCGATGAATATACATGCCCTTTGGAATTGACACATGATATTATGAAAGGCAAGTGGAAACCAATCATTTTATGGCAGCTGGGGAAGGGAGTTATGTCTTTGACCCAGCTTGAAAAAGACATTAAAGGCATTAATCAGAAAATGCTTCTTGAGCATCTGAAAGAGCTTATGGATTACGGAATGATAGGCAAGCATTCTTTTGAAGGATATCCGCTAAAAGTTGAATATTTTTTGACCGAACGCGGCAAAAAGCTGTTGGATGCCATCACAATCATGCAAAGCATAGGCATTGACATCATGAAAGAAAACAATATGACTGACTTTTTAAAAGAAAACGGTTTTATAGACTGAGCATACCTACAAAAATGTGAGTAATTTACTCCCTGATTCTTTTATGCTATAGTTTTCCCATAAACAAACTCAGGAGGAATATAAAATGATGAGGGATGCAGAGAAAACGATCGGCAATTTGATTGACAAGCAGGGAGTTTCTTTTATAAGCTCTTTGGATGATGAGGGATTCCCCAATACGAAAGCAATGCTGCCGCCAAGAAAACGGGTTGGGATTAAGACCTTTTATTTTACTACAAATACCTCTTCCATGCGTGTCAAGCAATTTCGCAGCAATCCAAAGGCATGTATCTATTTTTGTGACAAACGGTTTTTTCGCGGTGTTATGCTAAAGGGTACAATGGAGGTCTTAGAGGATGCTGCAAGCAAGGAAATGATCTGGCAAGAGGGAGACACTCTGTATTATCCAAAAGGAATTACGGATCCGGATTATTGTGTGCTGAAATTTATTGCCCAGACAGGCAGGTATTATGCTAACTTCAGTTCTGAAAACTTTATGATTGATTAACACGTGTAATTTCATTATTTCTTATATCATGACTGCCTATAAGAAAATCAGCGGGCAGATATAAAATATCTGCCCGCCTTTCGTCGTTTATTATCTTTTAGCATTAATCAAACCTATCTGCAGGGGCGCTGGTGGCACGTCCCCACTCTGTTTTCACCTGGTTATTAACTACCACAACGTCATAGGAATAAATACCTTATAATATAGCTTTTAAGCAATAAGCCCAAGTATACCGATGTAATATCCGATGATACCAATCAGCATAAGAATCAATACAACGAGGACCGGTGAAACCTTTCTTTTAAGCAACAGCCAAGTTCCGATAATAAGGCCAAAGGGAAGCAGATTGGGCATCAGTCCATCTAAGACACTCTGTAAAACAACGGCAGTCTGGCCAATATTTATCTGAAGAGGGACATATACCAGTACTTTCTGCGCGCCCATGGCACCTATCACCATGAGACCCAGAATACCAAATGCATCCGTAAGGCGTGTGATCGATCCTGAGCCTTCACCCAGAATATTCATAACCGATTTGCTGCCCTGTTTATACCCCATGTTATACAAATTATATCCGAGAACCATCATGATTCCGGAAAAAACCAGGAAAAAGAGTATCGGACCCGAAAAATTACCTTTTAAGGCCAATGCACAGCCAATTGATACTAAAATCGGATAAATAATGCCTCCTACAAGGCTATCGCCCACTCCGGCAAGCGGGCCCATAAGACCCGACCGTAATCCATTGATCATTTCATCTGAAATATCCGCTCCATTTGCACGTTCCTCTTCAAGGGATGCACAGATACCCGGAATTATATTTCCGATAAAAGATGGTTCTGTGTTAAAGAATACCAGATACCGTTTTAAAGCTGCTTTGATTTCTTCCGGTTCCTTATAAAGACGTTTGATAACAGGCAGCATAGCCAGAACATTGCCTGATGCCTGCATCCTCTCATAATTATATCCCACCTCAGCGCCCAGGCCAATTAACCAATGTTTTATGAGATCCGATCTATGCAGCCTGATATTTAATTCTATCTTCGAAGCCTCCTCTATACTGTCCGAATACTCTTCAATTTCCTTCTTCGTATTTGCATAATAGACAATAACAGCAATGCATGCTCCCAAAATAGCAATTGCTATAATGCTCAAATCCAAAAACGTAGTTAAGAAAAATCCGATAACAAAAAAAGGAATCATCTTTTTCTTTCCCAAATAATTCAATAGCATAGCGACTCCGAGGGCCGGAAGAAGATTACCGGCAATACTAAGTGCATTAACGAAAGATAGTGGGATTTGTCCCAACAGACGGTTAAAAAAGTCTCCGCCCAGGAACATCAGGATAAAAGCCGGTGTTCCGTTGATAACAAGAGCCGTCAGCTGAGGAAACAGCCAGGCATTAAAGAATACTTTACCAAGCTCTCCTTTTTCAGCATTCGTATCAAGCCGGTGCACCCAGAATACGTTCAGAGTCATCTGCAGATTCCACAGCAGAACGCCCAGCAGTCCAATTGGTATTGCCAGTGTAATTGCCAGATCAGGAGCAGCTTTTGCCAGTATGGTAATTGCAGTTCCATACACTCCTGCAATGCCGATATTAGAAGGCATGGTTCCACCGGCAGAAATCCAACCTATATATGCCAAGTTGATGGTAGCCCCAGCCATAAGCCCCAGCAGTGGATCACCTAAAATAATACCGACTACCGTACCATTGATAAGCGGATAACAAAACGGCCAGGTAATCGGGCTCCACACTCTGCCGCTTGCCAGATTTGCTGCAATTGCCAGTAATAAAGCTTGAATAATTATCATATTTAACCTCCTATCTGTTGTTGAATTAACAAAAATCCCCCAGTGTATAAAGTGCCTTTCCCGGCCCGGATAACCATTCCGCTCCGTTTTCCGTGACAAGCGCTTCATCTTCCATACGGAAAGAAATCCGGATTGTCCCTGCTCCTTTTTCGGAATCATATGGATATACGCCATTTTCCAGAGCAAAAACCATTCCAGGTTTTAATATCTCATCACAGTCGTCGCTGATATTGGGATATTCCGTAACATTAAGTCCGGTGGAATGCCCACTGGAATGTACCACTTGACTGCCACATCTGGATTGTCTTAAATACCCTTCAATCGCCTTATTAATATCCGATACCCTTGCCCCGGGTTTTAATATATCAAAACCTGCATGAACACAGCTTCTGGCCGTTTCTGCCATCTCTATGTATTGCTCTGGGGGCGAACAACCAAGATAAATCACTCGTGTCAAATCAGAGGCATACCCGTCTATATGCCCGCTGATATCTACAAGTACAATATCTCCGTGGTCTGTAATACGGTCTGTAGCATAGCTGTTAAATGTATGGTATTTATCTTTGCCGGAATTAATTGTCAGATACGATATTTTATCCACACCTCCTTCTGCCATCCGGCTTGCTATTCCTCTGGCAATGTCTTTTTCTGTAGTAATTCCGGGACGGATTTGAAAAAATGTATCTATAATCGCCCGCTCTGTTATATATCCGGCTGTGCGGATCCTTTCAATTTCCCAGCCGGATTTTATCATACGGGCCCTGTTTATTGCCATTGTTCCATCTACAAATTTAATCCCGCTAAAAGTTTCAACCAGATATTTCAACAGATTAAGCGACCAGAAAAAGTGTTGCCCATCTCCTGCTTCCAGTCCTACCCTCTTGACGGGTAAATCAAGTTCTCCCATAAACTTTTTCATAGCATCAACGGGATCTTCCGAATTAAGGGGTCCCAAATTACGGCTTTTCGTTCCAGAAGCATAAATGCGGGTACACCAGCTGACATTTTCTACTGTGGATTTTTCCAGTATTCTTAAGGATATTGCCGGTTCGCCGATTCTTGGCACAAATACCAGTACCGGCCTGAACAAGCTGGATGTGTACCAGGAACGATACGCCGTAGAGTAGAAAATATTTTCGGGCGAAGACAGCAAGAGCATATCAATACCTGCTATTTCCATCTCTTTTTGCAGCTTTTGAATATGGTCCTCATACTCTGCTTTTGGGAATGATTTTAAGTAATCCGGATGTTCCTTCATAACTTGCTCCTTTCTCATTCTGTGTTATGACAAAAGCTTCCTTATATTCACTTCTTTATCTCCAGGGACCAGCTGATAGCAAATCTCTACGCCGCTCCCGATTATCCGTTTAAAACACTCCCTTTCTTCTTCATTAGCAGAAACATTTTTATTAAACGTCATTCTTCCTGCCTTTGCCCCCATGCCTCCTAATATGATTTTAGGTACTTTAATCCCTGCGCGAAGCAATGCTTCCAATATTTGAGGTATCTTTACCAGAATCATGACATTCTCTTTAACGAGCGGATCCTCTTTTAAAAAATCTTTTGCATCTTCCTGATCCATAATAATAACTTCTACCCCCACCGGAGCTGCTGCCTTATATATCCTTTCCATCAGCTTGTTTTTCGACAATTCATCATCTATTATCAGAATTCTATTGATTGGATAACGCTTTATCCATGCAGTCACCACCTGACCGTGAATTAACCTGTCATCAATCCTTGTCACCAATATATTTTTCATGGTATATTCTCCTCACTTAAAAATGTATCACAATTATAAACGCTATTTTTAGCAGCCTCTTCCAGGCCATATATGGCTGAAAGCATATTTTGGGACATACGCCTGTTAAGGACTTCCAGAAAAAGCGGAAAATTAATGCCTGTAAAGTGACTGAACCTGCACTCTGTTCCCAGCTGCATCATAGTATTAAACGGAGTCCCGTTCATAAGATCAGTTAAGACAAGTACCTCCTGCCCCTTGCTTGTGGAATCCAATATGGAATTCTTAATGCTGTTTCTTAATTCATCCACATCACAGCCTAAATCCAATCCATATGCAACTGTCTCCTTTTGTTCGCCAAATACCATGGCAGATGCCCGTATAAATTCTACCGCAAGATTACCATGCATAAAAAGAATAATTTTAAACATTTGACTCTCCTTCCGTAAAAAATTTGATAAAATCTGGAAGCACAGCATCCGGACAATTATCCAATAAATACACTATTTTTGAAGAAAACAACATGAAATCAAAGTTGCACATGTCAATGTGTACTTCCAGTATTCGTTTGCTGCTGTCATCCAGCACAAACACACAACGATTTTCTTCCTGTTCATTAATAGAATACCTATAGCGAATACCTTTTAAGGCCTTTATTGTTATCAAAACAGCATTATTCATGGCCGGATAACAAGTAAGAAAGTCAACATCACAGCCTATATCACGCAGATCATAAACAATCCGTACCAGCTCTAGCTGATAAACAGAGAATTTTTTATCTGTCTTCCAAAATAACTCCTGTATATTTCGGAAATCTTTATCATCCAGTATGGGAGAGACGTATACATAAGGAATCGAATCTTCTTCCAGCATGAACGTAGAGATACAGAAATCGCAGTTCCCTTTTTTCGCAAGCCTGTATCCTTCCATTGTGCACATGTTAAAATTCCATTGCGGAAACCGCTGCTGAAGCCTCAACTTCATGAGATTCGCCACACT
>DEYX01000207.1 GCA_002365025.1 Hungatella sp. UBA3147
TAAAAACGTATCAAATAATTTATAAGGCTCAACAACTTTTCCGTCAACCCTGATCGTCCAGCCCTTGTCATAGGGAATGCTTAAAAACAGCAGGCCGGCCTTATCAGCTGTGACGGTTCCCTGTATCTGCGTATCCGTCCATTTTGTAAGCTTCATGGAATTCCTGTCTAAAATGTTGTACACAGACTCAAGGCCCTCAGGAAGAAAACGGTAAGCGACCGCCACCAGATCCTGATCATTGTCATCGTTTCGCAGAGTAATCTTTTCCCCTGCTTTTAAATAGCCCAGTTCCAGCAGATAGCCGCGGCTTACATTATCAAAGTTTTTTGTCTTTTCTCCTAGCAGAGCATTTACCTTTTCCACCTTTTTATTGCTGACAAATACATAATAGTCACCATCCGCTTCCGGTGTAAACGTAAAGCTGGTTCCGGTGATTTCGCTTGGAACCTCAGACAGTACCGGATTGGCTCCTAATACCACGGAAAAATCATTCTGGACCTCTGCCGGATTTGTTAAATCCAGCTGCCAGTTATCTTCAAAATCATATGGTAACACAAATCCCAAAGACAAGGCAAAGCTGTTTTCCCGGAGATACATCTCATCCTTTGAAGCAACCGGTACAGATATGCCGTCATCCTCGGTTTCTTCCGAGTACAGCCCGTATTTGACCGCAAAAAGGGCATCTACCAGAGGCGTGCTTCCCGTAATGCTGTAAGCATTGGTAGAGCTTTCGCAGCCCAGCTTTTTAAAGAATGCCGTAAGATCTGCATTGGCTGTGGAGGAAAAGAGGGAGACCGTAGGAAAGTTCAGCCAGGCTCCGTCATTTTTGGTTTTTCGGGTGACTTTTTCGATCCGGTAAAAAGAGGTACCCGGCATCAGGCTTTCTGCCAGCTCCGAAGAAGCCTTATTATCCTTCATGTAACTGGTCCTGCTGGTTGTCGTCATGCTGGTGACCGTGGTATTAACTGCGGCTTCTAAGGAGACC
This sequence comes from Hungatella sp. UBA3147, assembly GCA_002365025.1. Classification (GTDB taxonomy): domain Bacteria; phylum Bacillota; class Clostridia; order Lachnospirales; family Lachnospiraceae; genus Lacrimispora. The sequence goes on from DEYX01000207.1 coordinate 986, forward strand.
ACGCCAAGGGCCAGAAGTACCAGCACATTCCGGCTGACTCCTCTTTGGTAAAGGCTGATAAGGCCGGCATAAATGGAAAGAAACAAAATAGCCACATAAAATACGGAAAAATGATAAGCCTCATCCGTTACAAGCTTCTGCGCCATCAAAACAAAGATCACCGAAGCAAAAAAGGCCATTACTACATGCTTCCATGGAATCTCATGCAAGTGAATGTAAGCCTGATAGCACGTAAACAGCATGAGAAAAATATAAATAAAAGACTGTCTGCATGGCAGGCTGTTGGGATAATGAAATCCATGCCAGATAAAATTCAGTGTATTAACAGAAAAGCTGGCAAAGAAAAACAACAGCAGGGAGCACATAACAATCTTTTCCCTTTGCCTGATCTGTTTACAGCCCAGGTAAAGAAGGAAAAACATGAGAACTGCCACACCGCAGTAGATATTAGGCCAGTGATCCAGACCGATTTCCGGTTCCACCGCCGGAAGATGTCTGGCGATCATGTCAAATATGGAAAAATAGGAGCTGATGGTCTGGGGAAAATTAAAATCTCCTGATGCAGTTGACTGCAGCGCATAAATTTCAGGAAGTAAAACTACAGCAGAAAGGCCTCCTGCTAATAAGGAAAACAGAGCAAACAGTCCACCGCGTATAAAGATTTCCTTCCAGGATCTCAAACCTTCTAATATAAGAAGAGCAATAAAGTAGAATACCATAAAAATACATATCATAATGGATATGTAATAATTTGATAAAATTGATAGTCCCAGTGTAATACAGTATAGGAAACACTTCTTTTCTTTCACCAGCTTCTCAAGGCCCAGCATAATGAGCGGGAATAGAAGAATGCAATCCAGCCACATGATGTTCCAGCTGTAAGCCGCCATATATCCGGACAGAGCGTAGAAGATGCCAAAAAAAGCGACTCCAAAATCCATGGTCTTGTTATGTCTGCGCAGATACCAGGAAAAGGAAAGTCCGCTTAATCCGATCTTAAATACGATCAGATAGGTCATAAATTCAATGACATAATTCTTCGGGCAAAGTACCAGCAGCCAGTTCAAAGGGCTCGCCAGATAATAAGCATAAAGAGCTGCAAAATTAACGCCCATGCCGATATCCCAGCTGTACAGAAGGCTTCCTCCATGGGTCAGCTTATAACGAAACTCAGAAAAAAACGGAGCATACTGATGATACATATCAGTCCTTAAAAAGCTTTCCTCACCAAAAGGGAAAATCCCCCGCTGGGCAAATATGATGACCATGATTACCATTGGCACAAAAAAAGCTGCAAGGAGTCCGTCAGAGGGCCTTACCAGGCTGGTGCCTGTCCCCTCTTTTTTAGCAAATATTCTTTCTTTATAGCTTTCCAACTGCCCAATTTCCAACTCTTCCTCAGCTTCATCGTCTTCCGGTTCCTTAAGAATATCCATGAAATCCGTGACAGGAACAGCCTCTTTCTCCTGCTCCAAGTCTTCTCCGTAATTCAAATCTTCATAATCCAGATCCCCATCATACAGCTCCTCCATTCCGTCAACCGGAATATCAAGACGTATCCTGGGCGCAGAATCCGGGTCTAATTCCTGTTCTGCCCTTTCCCCTTTGGGATCGTAAGTCATCTTCTCCTCTTCATTTCCTTGCTTCAAGTCATTTTCCCCTGTTGTAATTTCTTTTTCACCTGATGTCATTTGCAGCATATCCTCTAGTTCTTTCGATATCTTTTCAATCTCGTCATCGTGTTCCATTTCATTTACCTCTCTTTACAGGGGTTCTTCCTCTCTCTTCCGGAATATGAAAACCTTGCTGAATCCATAGTTTGCAATTACAACAACCACGGATACCAGTATTTTACTTACATACTCATCCATTTTGAGCCAGGAAACCATTATCACCATAAGAATCATTTCCATGACGCCTGACGCTGCTCTGCATGCGGTAAATGATAGAATCTCCTTCATGACAAAGCCCAGATGCAGGTCATAGCTTTGAAAAACAAAGATTTTATTTACAACAAAGGCAAAGAGGACGGAAACAACCCATGCTGCCGCAGTTGCGGCACGGTAGTCAATGCCCGCCTTCACCATGAACCAATAGACAACCCAGTTAACCAGGGTCGTCAGCACTCCAAATATCAAATAGGAAATGACTTCCCGGTTCATGACCTTGTCCCAGATTTTTCTAATCATCTTTTCTCTCCTGCAAAATTACATTTCCTCTTTTCTGCCCATGCTTTTTGGGCATACAGGTATACCCGTAGGGTGCTTCCTCTTTTCTGCCCATGCTTTTTGGGCATACAGGTATACCCGCAGGGTATTTCCTCTATTGTATTATAGGGAAAGAAAATTGTAAAGGGATTCTAAGGCTTCCCAACCAGAAACTCCCTGGCTCCCTGGGAATAGTAAACCTCCCCATCCTCTGTAATAAATACGCCGTATACGCCGTCCGTGGAGTCTAAAAGCTCCATTCCCTTTTTAAGTCCAAGGGAAAAACAGGTGGTGGAAAGGGCGTCCCCGTCTGCGGACAGCTCTGATAAAATGGTGACGGACACAAGCCCGTTCTCATATGGATAACCATCCCCCGGGTTTAAAAGATGGTGGTAGTTCACACCATCTTTAACAAAATGCCGTTCATACACTCCGGATGATACCACGGACATGTCATTGATATTCATGATTTCTATGGTTTCATTCCGGTCTGCATAAGGTTTTTGAAGGCCGATTTTAAACGGTGTGCCGTCAGGCTTCTGCCCCACGCAAAGGACATTTCCTCCCAGATTGATCACGGCACTCTTTACTCCCTCTTCTAAAAGAAAATCCTTCATCCGGTCCGCAATATATCCCTTGGCGATTGCCCCAAAATCAAGGGAAGTATCCGGAGATAAAAATGTAAGGGTATTTCCCTCAAGCTTTAAATTCCGGTAATCTACTTTTTTCCTGGCCTCCTGGATCTTTGCATCAGGCGGTACAACCGGATCCAGGGATGTAAAATCCCATAGAGAAGACAGAGGCTCCACGGTAACATCAAAACCCCCGTCTGATATTTGAGAATAATAAAGGCTCTTGGAAATAAGAGCCTCCACATCCGGTGATACTGTCACGGTCTCTTCACTGGCAGGCCTGTGATTTAACTTATAAACCTCACTGCCCTCAATGGTTTTGCTTAAAATATTTTCATAGGACCGGCATACATCCAGACAGTCAGATAAAATTTCAGGATCGTCCTTATCGTAAAGAGTCACAGTTACAAAGGTGTTCAGCATAAAATCGGATTTACTGAGCGGATCCAACCTTCTTTCACAGCCCATAAGCAAAAGGGCTGTTATACCTGCGATCAAAACAACTGCTCTCCTTTTTTTCATCCCATATCCTCCAGCTTCTTACATGCTACTCTGGCATGGTCCAGGAGCATCCGGCGGACTCCCTCCAGTTCCCCCATACCCTTTAACCGGCAGACCACCTGATAGCCGTCAGACTCCAGCCGGCTTTTCCAGGATTCTTCTCCTTCTCCAGCCATATCATTATGGGCATGGTCTCCGGATACGATCATAAGCGGCTGCAGGACCATACGGTTAGAACCGGTTTTCTCCACCTCTTCTTTTAAGGATTCAAAAGTTGGCTCCGCCTCCACGGTTCCTATATGATACCTGCTGTATCCATTCTGCCTGAACACCTCCGCTAAACGCGGATAGCACTCATTGGCCTCATGCTCCGTACCATGTCCCATGAATAGGATTTCCGTTCCTTCCCCGTCATATTCCTTCGTGTCCTCTGCCAGCACGCCGCAAAGCCTTTTATAGTCCTCTTCCTCCGAAAGCAGCGGCTTTCCCCACAGGATCCGGCAAAACCGGTTCTCATACTGTTTCACGGCAGCTATCATGCCGTCATTCTCTTCCCCTCCCATAACCAGGGTGGGCTGAACGATCACACGCTGAAATCCCTCCTGTGCCAGCTTTTCCAATGCTTCCGCCACACTGTCTATGTAAATGTTGTCTCTTTTTTTCAATATTCCAATAATGATCCGGCTTGTAAATGCCCGGCGCACCTCATACTCCGGGAACTCTTCCTTTATGGACTGTTCAATGGCTTCTATGGTTTTCATTCTGCTTTCATGATAAGTGGTTCCAAAACTTACTACTAAAATCGCCTTTTTCATTCTACATCCCATGCTTTCTGTTATGGATCGTTATGCTTAAACTTCAATTATTTTCCCGATTACCATATCATAGATGAACTTTACTGTCAAACCTCTTTTCACGCACAACAGGCGCAAAACCAAAGGGTTCTGCGCCTGCTGCACACATTGCATTCATATACTGGAGATTATTTAAAAATCTACCTCTTTATCATAGTAACAACAGGATAACAGTTTCTCCATCTCAGCGGACGTGATCGGTCTTGGGTTGGAGCCGGTGCATGCATCACCTACTGCCAGCTCTGCTACTGTCCCTAATTTTTCATTGAACTCTGCTTCGTCAATGATTCCGCCTTCATATACCTTTATACAAGCAGGAATATTAAGCTTTTCGTTCATGGAACGGATCTCTGCGATCAATGCATGAACCAGTTCCTCATCATTATTCCCCTTCAGATCAATGAAGCGGGCAATATCTGCATAACGCTTTGCAGCCTCCGGAACCTTTGAATTAAATTTAATTACCTTTGGCAGGTACATGGCGTTTGCACAGCCATGGACAATATGTCCCCCTGAATAAGCAGCGCCTGTTTTATGAGCCATGGAATGGACAATGCCTAAAAGGGCATTGGAGAATGCCATTCCTGCCAGACACTGGGCATTATGCATACGGGCACGGGCTTCCTTGTCCCCGTTATAAGAATCAATTAAATCATTATGTATCATCTTAATAGCATGAAGAGCCAGAGGATCGGTGTAGTCACAATGGAGGGTTGATACGTAAGCTTCCACCGCATGAGTCAGGGCATCCATACCGGTATGGGCGGTAAGCTTCTGAGGCATGGTCTCAGCCAGGTCCGGATCAACGATTGCGATATCCGGTGTGATATTGAAATCTGCCAGCGGATATTTCACTCCTTTTTTATAATCCGTAATAACACTGAATGCCGTTACCTCGGTTGCCGTACCGGAAGTAGACGGAATGGCACAGAATCTTGCCTTTGTTCTCAGGGTCGGGAAATTAAAGGGAATGCATAAGTCCTCGAATGTGGTATCAGGATATTCATAAAATGCCCACATTGCCTTCGCCGCATCAATAGGAGATCCGCCGCCGATTGCAACGATCCAATCCGGCTCAAATTCCCGCATCATTTCTGCACCCTTCATCACCGTATCCACGCTGGGATCCGGCTCTACTCCTTCAAACAGCTTTACTTCCATTCCGGCTTCTTTCAGGCATGTCTCCACCCTGTCAAGAAATCCAAAACGTTTCATGGAACCGCCGCCGACAACCACGATCGCCTTTTTTCCTTTTATATTCTTAAGCTCTTCCAGGGCGCCCTTCCCGTGATATAAGTCTCTCGGTAATGTAAATCTAGCCATCGTATAATCCTCCTTGTGAGTATCCAGTTCTTTGCTATAGCTGTATTGTAGCTCAAACAGACAGGAAATACAAAGGTAAAAAAATATATATCAGTATATAAATACTGATATATATTTAACATTCTTGTTCTAAAAAATACTCTTCAATGTTTCCAGCTGGTTTAAAAACCCTTTATCCCAGTCCGTAAATGAATACCCCTTCCTATAGATCAGCGCATCCTGGTATGTCACGGTCTTTTTTTTGCACTGACGCTCTACCAGGCCATACCTTGTAAGGAGCTCTTCCGGCATAGGAGAGACCCACATATACGTGTGAGGATCTTCCTCCAAAAGGTCGAACTGGCTTCCCCGTTCAAATACGTAAACATGTTTTGGAGATTCCTGAACCTTTCCTTTTTTTTCTAAATTCTCCCGCCGGCCGGATGGTCCGTCGCCATGGGCAATCTCAATATAAGGCAGCAAGTCTTCTCCTATGATTTCCTTTTTCCCTGCAAGAGGATGATGTTCGGACATAAGAAGCCTTAGGGAATATTCCAAAACCGGTTCAAGTAAAAGGCCCTTTGCCGCTGCTGCCTGGGCATAGTATCCTTCTGAAGAGGATTGATACCGAATAATACCCAGATTATATTCTCCGTTTTCCACATCCTTTAAGGTATCTGCAGAATTTGTCTCCCGCAGCCATACATTCATCCCCTCTTCCTTATCCAGGCTTCGGATAAACCGGGAAAATGCAAGGCTTAAATAACTTGCCCTTGGCATAGAAAGGGAAAATTCCACCCCTCCCACCTGTTCTGGTTTATATAAATGTTCCATCTTTTCAATCTGGTCCAGGACATTTCTGGCATGCTCCAGAAAAATTCTTCCCTTTGCCGTAGGAATCACGCCCTTGGACGTCCGTCTGAAAATCGGAGCGCCAAGGCTTTCTTCCAAGGTTTTGATCGCCTTGCTTAAATTAGGCTGGTCCATATAGAGGTTGGCAGCCGCCTTGGTGATGGAACCTGTTTTTTCCACCTCCACGGCATATTGTAACAATACAGTATTCAATTATCCTCCTCCTCCGTCCACTGTCCGCCTTCCTTGTCCACCTCATACAGATATTTAGACAGAGCCGCCAGCGACACAGCCATGTTCTCATTCTGCACCAGAACATGGTCAGGCACGGTTAAGTGAGTGGGAGCAAAGTTCCATATGGCCCTTACACCGCCGCCTACCAGACGATCACATACCTCCTGGGCATATTCCGCCGGGACCGTGATGATACCGATGTGAATGTTCATTCTCCTGCAGAGATTTTCCAGCTTGTCCATGGGAAAAACCGGTTTGCCTCCAGTTTTTGTATTCACCCTTCTTCCATCGGAATCAAAAGCCAGGACAATCTCCACTCCGTACTGCTCAAACCCTTTATAAGACAGCAAGGCTTTTCCCAGGGATCCCACTCCTACCAGAGCCGCCTGGTTCGTATTATGGAACCCTAAAAACTCTTCCATGTCTCTGATTAAGTCCTTCACCACATATCCCAATTTGGGTTTTCCAGCTGTCTTTGCTACCATTGCCAGATCCTTGCGCACCTGGACTTCATTAAGCTGAAGATCCAGGGCAATGGCCGGCGCTGATATAGTCTCTGTCCCTTCCCTGTATTTCCGTTCCAGATAATGATGATACATTGGAAGACGCTCCAGTGTCTTCCTGGATATGCCTCCTACCAAGTTTTTTTTCTCTTCCATAAGCATACACCTTCTCCATTCTCCCTTAACATCAGTACTCTTGCATTCCAGTCCTTAAGACTCCCCTTCATAACGAAGGTCCGTAAGAAGCATGGCGTCCCCGAAACTAAAGAAACGGTAACGCTCTTTAATGGCTTCCTCATAGGCATGAAGCACATGATCCCTCCCTGCAAGAGCAGATACCAACATTACCAGCGTAGATTCTGGCAAGTGAAAATTCGTAATCAGACAATCCAGAATCTTAAAGCGGTATCCGGGATAAATAAAGATTTCTGTCCATCCGCTTCCTGCCTTTAAAATCCCCTCTTCCGTGGAAGCAGACTCCACTGTTCGGCAGCTGGTCGTTCCCACACAGACAATGCGGCCCCCATTTTGCTTTGCCTCATTGACCTTCTTTGCCTCCTCTTCTTCTATAATATAGAATTCAGAATGCATATGATGCGCTTCAATTTCATCTACCTTCACCGGACGAAAGGTTCCAAGCCCAACGTGAAGAGTTACATGGGCGATGGATACCCCCATATCCTCAATTTCCTCTAACAGCTCTTTTGTAAAGTGCAGCCCTGCGGTAGGCGCCGCCGCTGAACCTTCATGCTTTGCATAAACCGTCTGATAACGGTTCTTGTCCTTTAACTGGTGGGTAATATAAGGCGGCAGAGGCATCTGCCCCAAACGGTCCAGTATCTCTTCAAAAATCCCCTCATAGGAGAACTGGATCAACCGGTTTCCTTCTTCTACCACATCGATCACGGTTCCCTTTAACAGGCCCTCTCCAAAGGTGATCACGGTTCCCACCTTTGCCTTTTTTCCCGGCTTTACAAGGGTTTCCCAAATGTCATACTCTCTTCTCTTTAATAAGAGGATTTCGATCTTAGCCTCTGTTCCCTCTTTCACTCCAAACAATCTGGCCGGAATGACCTTGGTATCATTAATGACCAGACAATCCCCTTTCCGCAAAAATGAAAGGATATCCCTAAAGTGCCTGTGCTGAATCTCTCCCGTGTATTTATCTAAGACCAGAAGCCTGGATGCAGAACGGTCCTCAAGAGGGTCCTGGGCAATCAACTCCTGCGGCAGGTCAAAATAAAAGTCACTAACGTTCATAAACTTGCTTTCTCCTTTACCAAAAATGCTCCTCTGCAGGGTGCCACGCAGAGAAGCATCTGTTTTACGTATTGTTTGGTTGGCTGCCAGAATCAGTTGTATCCTCCGGCTCTTCCTTCTCATCCATCAGAATGTGATAGACAGCCAGTAGATTTTCGTCAGACTTCAAAGCATTCTCAAGACCGCCGTTTACCTCTTTTGCCTGCTTTTGCACTGCCTCAGACTGGTTTGCTCTCTCCATAAATTCAGATTGTTCTGTGCTGGTATCTGCAACCAGATAATAGCTTCCATCTGCTGCTGTTTTAACATAGCATACAACCATGCTGGGCGCTAAAGTTTCCGCCTGACGGAATTTGATATCAAATCTGGCATATACCACGTAATCGCCCTCGTCCAATCCGGTCGCCGTATAGCATACCAGGTTTTCAAAACTCTGGTAGAATTTCACTTCCTCTTCCATTCTGGCTCCCTGTTCTCTCATCGCCTCTTCAGAATAGGTGTTGCCAAATACCTTTGAAAGAGCCTCTATATCACAGGTCTTCCTGGCTTTAAAGTAAGCTTCCATCAAATCATGAATCGCCGGTATGGCCTCTTCCTGCAGCGTGATTTCCTTTGCTGACTCTGATGGCGTACCCTCAGCCTCTCCTGCCGATGGATCCACTGCGTCTGTGGATACATTAGCCGAATCATTTCCTGTCTGTTCGGGCTTATCCAATACAATAACGGCAAAAATCAGTATAACCGCTGCCAAGGGAAAAAACAAAAACTTCAGCAGCCGTCTGATTTCTTCCTTGGAAACCTTCTTCCATTTTTCAATTAAGTCCTTCATATGGGCTTGACCTCCTGGAGAATCAATCTCCTTTTTATTCTAACAAAAAAACAGACAAAAATCAACAAATACTATTGCGCTTTAAAAGAATCTATAGTAGAATATAAAAGATGCATCTGTAGCTCAGTGGATAGAGCAGTGGCCTCCGGAGCCGCGTGCGTAGGTTCGATTCCTATCAGATGCACTTTTTATTTGTCAATTTTTAATCCTCTAGAAGCCTTATTTTATAAGGACTTTCTCGTATCTATCAGCTTTTCGCGGATCTTCCCATTTCCTGGATTTTACTAGTTTCTACTGATTTTCACTAGTTTTTACTGAAAGATAAGTGGTAAATAAGTGGTCGGTTTTGTGGTCAGAAAAGTGGTCAAAAAATCCCCTCTAAATCTTGGATATACCGGACATTACATCTGTCATCTGATCGTTTAAAACGTGGATATATGTGCTATATGTAGTATTGATATCTGCGTGTCCCAAGAGTTTGCTGACAACGCTTATCTCTGTTCCTGCCTTTAATAGCCTAGAAGCAAATGTATGTCTGAGTGCATGAATCGTATAATCTTCTGCTCCCACTACCCCAAGAACACTTTTAAACGTTCTCAAAATATTCCGTTCAGAAACATAACCACCATCAACAGTACTTGCTACATAATCCGTTTTAATCTTCTTTCTTCTATTATAATCCTGTATCTGCGTCAGAAGAGATATTGCCATATCATTCAAAGGTATCAGCCGATTTCCCGATTCCGTTTTCGTAATATCACTGAAGGTCTTCTTTTGCTTTCCCACAACAGAACCGCTTTTGTCTCGCTCTTTCGCTTTGGTCAAGGTTTTATTTACCCTCAAAGTCTTCTTGTCAAAATCAATATCTTGCCATTCTAAAGCCAAAGCTTCACCAATTCTCATTCCTGTGTTTAAAATCAGCAGCAGGACAGGCATGTGCTTAAAGAACTGATTATTACTTTCCCGCAATGTATTATTAAACTCATACATTTTGTCAGTTATGTTTTCTGGAAGAATTTCAGTCTTTTTGGTTTTTACTTTCATGTTGCGCTCAATAGGCAATTGAACTGCGGGGCATGGATCAAAGGCTATCTTCTGAGAGTTATAGGCATATTGGAAAACCCCTTTTACAAATTCATAATGCTTCTTTACCGTAGAATATGCCTTTGTAGCTGATAAATCGTTTATCATAGCCTGTATGTCCTCTGTAGTCACATTTCCTACCTGAAACCAACCTATGTAATTACAAACGGTATTATACGTCTGTTCAAGTCGATCATATGATACTGGCTTTAATATTGGATATTTCACTGTTTTCATCCAAAATTCGGCATAGTCTCTGAAAGTTGTGGATTCCACTTTTACAGTATATTTTGACCTATCCTCATTATATTCCTTAATTTTACGCTTCAGTTCTCTTTCGGTTTTTGCATAAAAAGATTTATATATTTGTTTACCATCTGGCTTCTTACCCGCAACATACCTATATTCATATCTGCCATCACTTCTCAGCCTTATTAACCCATCTCCTTTGTCTCTTCTATTATTAATTGTTGATATGCTCATCGTATCAAATCCTTTCTTTCCATCTGAGCATCGTCAAACAATTTGACCATGCTCCTATTTTATCAAATATGGTTATATATTAATAGCTTTTCCAGCATTTTTCTTGAACCATGCATCAAGCTCTTCTTTCGAAATCAAATAATCCTTATTGACCCGTACTGTAGGCAAAACGCCCTTTTCCAAAAACCTTTTCATTTTATCCCTTCTAAAGCCAAAAATTTCCTGTAAATCAGCTTTGTTATAATACTTCTTTTCTATAGCTTATCTCCTACCTTTCCGTTGGAAGCATACTCTTCTAGTATCTGTTGCTTTAGTTTGTCCTTCACTTAAAAACCTCCCTTTTAAGATTATTAACTAATTTTCAAAGGGCATTAGCGGAATCGAACCACTAACTAAAACCGTTTGCCCTGATTGCATTACTGTGACTTCCTCGTGAATAAAGATTCATCAAGCCATTTAATGCTCCCATCTTCATTTACGGGAAGTGATACTCTCCCACTTTCAAAAGGAATGCTATTTACCAAATTTCCGTTGATTGTTTCCGTTACTGCTTCTACCGCTTTTCCTTTACTAAATCCTATAAACTCTGTTCCATTGGGTACATAAATATTAATGTTCATGATGATATCCTCCATATTCTTTTATTGTGTAAGGAAGTTGTCCTCCCCTATACCTGATTTCCTTTGAGAAAATTTAACTTCATTGTCGGAGTTACCTTTTGATACTTTCGATACTCTTCCTCTCCGTTTTCTTCAATAAATAATTCCTTACTGAACTTGGGTACAGGTACACTACTATATGAAACCGTTATTCCGTTTTCATTTGAAAAGAGTTTTTCTTTACCACGCTTTTTCATATAGGCTTTTAACTCGCCTTCCATATCTTCTATTTTCTTTTTCTGCTTCTTGGCTGCTTCCTTCATACTCTGGATTTCAAGTATTAAAATTTCAAACTCTGTCATTGATTTACACATTTTCTTTTCTCCTTCCTTATTGGTGAGAACCCTTGAATCATCTTCCCGTCTATTGGTTTTGCCACGGCTCACTCACAGGTATATGGATTCATGTTTATAGCTTTTCATGCTATTAGTTCTCTGTTTGTAAGGCTTGTCTTGCTTGACCTTATGATGCTATTGTACACTTTAATGTACTTGTAATCAATGGTAGTAGTACACAATAATGTACTATGTATTTTGTATAATGTATACAATAGTGTACTATTTAATTTAAAATTGACATATTGAATACTATCGTGTACTATATAAATATAGAATTTATACGGAGGTATTTAAAAATGGGAGAAAGAGAAAAGCAATATAAAGGACAGATCAGCTATGAAAAACTATTTCAGCTAATGGAGATAAAAGGAATCAAGAAAAGAGATTTAAGAGAGGTTTATAATATTTCTCCTACTATTGTAAATAGGTTAAACAATAATACTAATGTAGCTGTTGATACAATTATGTACCTGTGCGAGATTTTAGAATGTCAGCCAGGCGATATAATGGAGTATGCACCTGCCGAGTAATTAGAATTTAATAAGCCAAAAAATAAGTACACAAGAATATACGATATTACTAATTTATTCGTATATTCTTGTGTACTTTTTATATTGCAATTAAGTATACTATAGTGTACTATTATATTAAGAAATCAAATAACACATAGTAATATAAGGAGAATAAAACCATGGCAAAGTACTTTAAGGATATCAACACACTGGAAGAATTAAGAAAGCAGTACAAAGAACTTTTAAAGAGGTTTCACCCTGATAACCCGAGTGGATCAACAGAAGCTACACAGGAAATCAACTCAGAGTATGACAAGCTGTTTCAGATATTAAAGGATAAACACGACAGCAAAACAGCAGACAGCCAGGACAACAAATCATCATATGAAGATATGAAATATGACTTTGCAGAAGATGAAAAGTTAAGAGAAGTATTAAGCAAGATCATAACCTTCGTAGGCATTAATATAGAAATAATAGGCAACTGGATCTGGATTGATGGTGACACATATAGCTATAAAGATGAAGTAAAGGCCATGGGATTCAAATGGGCAAGAGAAAAAAAGAAGTGGTATTTTCATACTGAAGCATTCAGAAAGAGAAGCCATAAGAAGTTAAGCATAGACGATATAAGAAACTACTACGGCAGCACAGTGGTTGAGACTGAAGGAAGAAAGCAGTTGAAACAAGCGTAAAAAATAAGGGTGCAACCAATCGCAATGGCTACACCCTACAAATAAAAAGGAGAATATAAGACTATGAAAAGAATAGTTAAAACAATCGTGGTTATTGCAATCATGGGGATTATGCTAACAGGTGCTTACCTCTTAGGCACAACACAAGCTGATATTGTCACAGTAGAAAAGGTCGTTGAAGTCGTGCCTGATGGATATATAGACAGCACAAGCGAAGATTTTTATAATAACTTTGTGGACATGAGAAGTGTTATAAATTTTGAAACCAATGGAAACGGTTTACAACTGTATTGCAACGATGGCAGCGGTTATTATTGGGAGAGGTAGGACAACAAAAAACAGGTAAAAAATTAAGGCCAGGAGCGTTAAACTCCTAGCCTTTTCTTATGTATTATATGGCGTATTTCTATTGTCTTTTAAAGCGTTTTATGAGCTATTTACTGCTTGTATGTGGTTAGGTGGAGAGTTGTTAGGCTAAGGCTAAACAAGGGCAAATTGAGGTGAATTTGTGCTTGTATGAGCGTGTGTAGGGTGACAGCAGGTGCAAGGGTATGGGGGGGGGTATTATACATCTTAGGAATGATTCTTGTTTCTCCGAAAGGGGGTATCTGATGCATCCACAGATTAAGTTAAAATTTAGACCTTTCCGAACTAATCCCTCAACCATTCTCCAAAATCAAATGTATATCTTAGAATTTCCTACTAACCTTCATCAAGGCGACCAACTTGTCATAACTTACAATTCCATTGTAAATTTAAATATACACCATTGATTATGAAGCATAGAGGGGGGTATGGTTTACGGTTTGGTATGTTTTAAATACCCAACATGTATACCCCCTTATAAAAAAACGCCTTGTTTCTATTGTTTGAGATCATACCACACCAATTAAATAAAAAAATAGGCATACCAGATATTTCTATCCAATATGCCTATAAATGTGTAGACTCATGTCTTGACACCGTTTCTGTCTGAAAAGAACGGTGTTATACCCTACATTTTCAATTGAGGAATTACTACTTTTTCATCTGACAGAAATAGATTATATTTTGAAAGTTCGGAATCTGCGAGAGGTTTTGTCACCTTAATAGCTGCAATATCCTCATGTGAAAGAGTACCAATAAGTAACTCTCCATCTTTGTTGAAAAAGCATAAGTCCTGTGGTAGATGCAACAATTTTTTACTTTCATCTCTAAATACAATATTTGAGGTGTATTTAGATAATATGATTTGGGAAAGTTCATTAAAATAGTACACTATGACACGATAAAAATATTCGTCCTTATGTTCGTCAGAAACCTTCGGGCGCAAAAACCACTCCTCTGGAATAAATTGAGTTTTCTTGTATGGTTTTAATTCGTTTATTAATGCTTGATACTGTAGATCTTTCGAAAATTGCAACTCCTTAAACCTTGGATTCTCACCATTTTCGTCACACGTAAAAATACCTTCTTCGCTCAGAGTAAAATAAGCAATATTTCTTAAATTTGATAACGCATACGATAAAGAAATACTATTTCCTTCTGAAGTAAAATATAGCAGTAAAATCACCTCCTAATTCGTAAACCAACAATGCGCATCTGGATATAAATTACAGTGGTAATGATCCCAGAAACCGGAAGAAGAACCATGCGCAGTGTGAAAATTAGTTCCTCCTAAAGAAGCGCATAATCCGCGAGCATAAGAATTAGATATTGCAAATATACCTACTGTCTTGCTATTTAATTTCATAACACCTTTTGCAGCATTCGTTGAAATTCCGTTTCCAACAAAAACTTTGTTATTTCTTAAAACGGCATCAAAATATTTATAAGTATTCTGCCTTTTAGCTGCTGCGGCCGCCTCCTCTGCTACAATATAAGCTACTCCACCTATTATTATAGCTCCAGCCGCTAACAAAAGAGCTTGTATTAACGCTTCTCCAAGTGCAAACCTATAGGAATTAAAAATGCTGCCCTTGGTTCAATTGAGTTGTTAGATATATTGTACTCTTTCCCATCAGCAGAAACAAGAGAAAATGCAGAAACTTCTCCTTCAGCAGGATCAGCTTCATCAACCAATACTCTATATTTCCCACTTAAACTTGCATAGCAGATTTTTCAGGAGTTATACACACTCAATCCTTTAATCAATCCCTAACCTAAGGAAATACATTTAAAAATTAGATTATTTGAATTTAAGTCTAAAAGGAATGTCATGAGCAAAGCGATCATGACATTCCTTTATTATTTATTGCTACTAAATAAAACTTTAATTATAAAAATACCTCCTAATAACGATAGCAAAATTCCTATTATTCTATAATTGTTTGATATGATATTTAAATAATTATAATTAAATTCAAGCGGAATCTCTAGTTTCTGCATTGTTAATACTTTTGCATCCAACTTATACTCTGCTATATTATAGCAATTTAATATTAAAGCTAACCCAATAGTCTCAAATATAAGTGATAAAACACAGTAGAAATGAACTTTATTCATATTTACCTACTTCCATTACCTAGTGATTACTCCTAAACCTGTTGCAACAGTAAAAGTACCTTTTCCATAATAATCACCAGATGGGCTACCATATACGGAATAATCATATGAACTATAAATTACGTATACATCGACATACATTCCTTTAGATGTATTGTTACTTTGTGATAATGTTTTTGATACTGTAGAAGACGTTGTTGTATCATAACCTAACTGTGCTGATATTTCCTTAAGCGGTGCAAGCCCAACTGTAAAGGAAGCGGATTTTGAAACTGACTTCGTATAAGTATGTGATATACTTCCCCCTGGTGAGATATAGTCGGTAGCCATAGGAGTTGCGCTCCAACTTTCGCGTGGCCCTGCTGTACGTTTTATAGTGGCTTTCGTATCATACCAAGCCCTTAAATGGTTGTCACTATCCAATTTTTTCTCAACTTCAATGGGCTTAACAATATCATAAACTTCGATATTCTTAATTTCATCAGGATTAAGACCTAATGCCTTCGCAACTGCCTCTTTATCATGAGATTCCACACTAACTATATTCTCCTTTGTAGCTGGTTGGGCATTTACATTGAAGCTAAATATAAGTGTAAAAGCCATAAGCAAGGCATTTAAAGTCATAAACTTCTTTTTTAAAATGAATTTTCTTATCATAGATTTATCTCCTTTTTTCATGTTAATGTTTTTTAAACTTCATAGTAATTTTCTTTGGTAATTAAAAAAACAAAATCCCTCCCATCTAAGTATTATTTTAAGCTTACAACTTTAAACATAAACTTGAATCGTAAGCGCTTAATATATCAGT
>DEYX01000380.1 GCA_002365025.1 Hungatella sp. UBA3147
CTCTCTTAATTTTACGGTCATAGTGATGCCATCCATCCGGGGCATCATCACATCCACAATCGCCAGATGAATCTCTTCCCGCTCCAACCCCTTAAGACCTTCCACACCGTCTGCCGCCTGGAACACCTCGTATCCCTGGCTTCTTAAGTATATCTCAATTCCCTCTCTGATCTCTTTATCATCCTCTACCAATAAGATGTGGTTTGCTTCCATGTTCTCTCTCCTTTCCCCTTTTCTGTCCATTCTTTCCGGACATAGAGGTATGCCTGTGAGGCGTTTCCCATTTCTGCCCGTTTTATTTAGCAAAAAGGTATCCCCATAGGGTGCTGCCTGATATGTGATTTGGACCCGCTGTCAGCAGTATCCCCATTTATGATACCACATTTTCGCTCTTTTTACTTTAATTAAAGGATACGAAAGCAATCTTAAATGGAGGGGCACAGAAAACGAAAGAAATTCTAAAATTTCCTTCCCCTTCTTTCATAATCATTTTCATAAAAAAGAAAAAGGCCCATCAGGATTTCCAAAATCACTGATGCGCCTTTCCCATATTATTCGGATGTCTTCCGTAAATTGCTTTCCATCAACCTGTTATATCCCAGCCATCCGTTATTATCTCCTGCACCCTTTAACACCTCGATCATTGTCTCCATCTTTGCATCCGTATTATCTGCAAAATTTAATGCCAGCGCCTCGATCAAAGCCGGTTTCTTTGGTGAACCATATTCCAGCTCCCCGTGATGGGCCAGAATGCAGTGCTTCAGTTCGGAAGCCGTCTTTTCCGGAAAGCCTTCCATCGACCGGATTCTCTCTCCCACCATTTCCGTTCCAATGATGATGTGGCCCAAAAGCTGCCCGTCATCGGTATAGTCGTTTTCCGGGAATGTGGATAGTTCCCTGGTTTTTCCGATATCATGAAACATGGCTGCGGTTATAAGCAAATCCCGGTTGATGTACGGATAGTAGCCGGCGTAATAATCACACAGCTTTACAACACTTAAGGTATGCTCCAAAAGTCCGCCCACAAAGCCGTGATGAACACTTTTTGCCGCAGAGTGGAACTGAAATGCCTTGGCAAAAGCGGCATCCTCCACAAAAAAGCTTTCCGCGAGCTTTCTTAAATGAGGATTCTTAATTGTCCGGATAAAGCCCTGAAACTCCTCGTACATAAGTCCGATATTCTTAGAGGAAACCGGAAGATAATCACCGGGAACATATTCTCCCTCGTCCGCTTTCCGGATCCGCTTGATATTCAACTGGTTGGAATTCTGGAAAACGGTCACATCTGCATCTATGTATACATAATCCAGAGTTTCAAAGTTCCCGATTCCCGGAGAGCCTAAGTCCCAGATCTTAGCATCTACTGTTCCGGTCTTATCCTGAAGAATCAGGTTTCCATATTCTTTTCCTGACTTCGTAAGGGCAATCTGCTTATTTTTGCATAAATACACATCTGATACATGAATTCCCTCACGGAATGTTTCTACATACCTCATTGTTTTCCTCCACATTCTTAACCCCAGGCAACACGGAAGCCAGGACAATTACCTGGCTCCAATGGTTACCTGATACTGTATCTCTTTATATTCTTCCCTTCCATAGCGGGAAACACTCACAGGAATCACATCTCCTGGATTAGAGTTTTCGAGCACTGACTGAAAGTCCTTCATGGTAACAATGGTTTCCTTACCCATGGACTTTATGATATCGCCGCACTGGATCCCGGCATTATAGGCAGGGCTGTCTGCATTCACATCAACCACATATACCCCAAGAGGCATACCGTTGCTATTCATGACGGCACTTACTTCCTGTCCTTTGATCCCAAAGTATGGGAATGCCACCCCATTGCTCATTTTTCCCAAAATGCTCTTATAATCGGATATGGCCATAGCCGCTGTCATATCCTTATTGCTGTCATTCTTATGTTCATCCGTTACCCAGCCGATGATCTGCCCCGACGTGTTCATAAGGAACGTGCCAGTCCCGGCATTTCCCTTCACATCGGAATACAGGATGCGTGTCATGCCATCGGTAATTTGTACATTTTTCGTTATATACGATATAAATCCGTATCCAGTGGAATGGACCATACCGGCAGGGCCGCCAATGGCCAAAACCAGATCACCCTGCTTCACGGAATAGGAATTTCCCAGCTCGATAGCCTTAATCTCCTCTAACAAAGCCCTTCCAAGATCGGCCGTTGAAACGCTTACGATGGCCATTCCGGAAAGCTTATCGGTCTGCTTGATAGTTCCCTGGACTTCCGTTCCGTCAGAAAATGCCACACGAATCGCCTCCGCATCCTCCACCGCTCCATCCGGTGTCAGCACAAGGAGCTCCTGATTTGCAGAAGCAATCACCACTCCGGAAAAGAGACTGGAGTTTTCCACAGGGTTATTAAACCAGTCTGTCTGTGTTTTTACAGAATGGACCGTTACGATTCCCTTGTCCGCTTTTTGAACAAGAGTCCTTAAGCTTCCATAAAGAGTATTTAAATCATCCACTGAAAATGGATATTTCTCCATAGCAGACTTTAAAATATCTTCAATCGGTTCTGTCTCAGCTACAGACCCGGTCTCAGCCTCGGAAGGCACAGTTTCAGGATCATCCTTTGGTATGGTCACAGGAATACTTTCACTGGTGGACCCCTTAGCAAAAAACCGCTCAGCTACAGGTCGGGATACGGCAAATGTAACAGCTGCAATAATTCCGAAAATAACCGCAGTTGCAAAAAGGCCCAAGGCCCTTTTTAACATATCCCTTTTTGACATGGGCTGTCTCACTATCTTTTCATTGATAAACTGACGAGGCTCCGTCTTTCTATCATCTGGCCCGTTATTTTCCGGCATACTAACCCTCCTTCGCAGAAGACCTAAATACTATTATAAGGTTGTTCTCCCTTTAATGCAAGAAAAACCTACATAAACAGAGACTCCATCCGGAAACCTCAGGAATAATTTCCAGAAATCCAGAAACATTATAATTATCTCCATAGGAGGAAAAACAACCTGAGGATTGCAGTTTTTGTCTCATATATGCTATACTGTAACAGATACCATCATCACCGGACCACAATGCAGAGAAAGCAGAATAAACAAGGAATAATATATGAATCAGAAAGCATTAAAAACTTTAGAATATCATAAAATCATCGCACAGCTTGCAGAATACGCTTCCAGCGATTCAGGCAAGGCGCTGTGCCGGAATCTGGTACCATCAACGGACTACCAGGAGATCGTAAGATCCCAGAGCGAGACGACCGATGCCGCCACAAGAGTGCGCCAGAAAGGCGGCATCTCTTTTGGTGGCATAAAAGACATCCGGCCATCCTTAAAACGTCTGGACGTTGGAAGCTCTCTGGGAATTGTTGAGATTCTTTCCATCAGTTCCCTTCTAACAGCTTCAGCCCGGGCGAAAGCCTACGGACGCCACGAGGACTCTGAGCTGCCGGATGACTCACTGGAAGAATTCTTCCGGATGCTGGAACCCTTAACCCCGGTCAACACGGAAATCAAACGCTGCATCCTCTCCGAAGAGGAGGTCAGCGATGACGCCAGCCCCGGACTTCATCATGTAAGGCGCTCCATGCGCTCTATTAATGATAAGATCCATACCCAGCTAAATTCCATATTAAACTCAAACCGGACTTATCTACAGGATGCGGTAATCACCATGAGAGATGGACGTTACTGCCTCCCGGTGAAATCCGAGCATAAATCCCAGGTGTCAGGCATGGTTCATGACCAGTCCTCCACAGGTTCCACACTTTTTATCGAACCAATGGCTATCGTGAAGCTTAATAATGATTTAAGGGCCCTGGAAATCCAGGAACAAAAAGAAATCGAAATGATTCTGGCCGATTTAAGCAACCAGCTGGCTCCCTATCTCGAGGAACTGGAAACAAATTTTGAGATTCTGACCAAACTGGATTTTATTCTTGCAAAAGCAGCCTTATCAAAACACTACAATGCAAGCGAACCGGAATTTAATACAAAGAGGATCATAAACATTAAGGATGGACGCCATCCCCTGCTTGACCCAGCCAAGGTGGTTCCCATCAGCATCCATCTGGGCCGGGACTTTGATCTGTTAATTGTAACCGGACCAAATACCGGAGGAAAAACAGTTTCCTTAAAAACAGTCGGCCTATTTACCCTCATGGGACAGTCCGGCCTTCATATACCGGCATTTGACGGTTCCCAGCTGGCAGTGTTTGATGAAGTGTTTGCAGATATCGGGGATGAACAGAGCATTGAACAGAGCTTAAGTACTTTTTCCGCCCATATGACCAACATTGTCCAGATCCTGGGCCAGGCAGACAGCAATTCTCTCTGCCTGTTTGATGAGCTTGGAGCTGGAACTGATCCAACGGAAGGAGCGGCCCTTGCCATCTCCATCCTGTCATTTCTCCATAATATGAAATGCCGCACCATGGCCACCACCCATTACAGTGAGCTAAAGGTATTCGCCCTCACAACCCCAGGCGTGGAAAATGCCTGCTGCGAGTTTAATGTAGAGACCCTAAGACCCACCTACCGCCTTTTAATCGGCGTGCCTGGTAAGAGTAACGCCTTTGCAATTTCCAAAAAGCTGGGACTTCCGGATTATATCATTGAAGATGCGAAAACCAACCTTGAGGCAAAGGATGAAACCTTCGAAGACCTTTTGACCCATCTGGAACAAAACCGCGTCACCATTGAAAAGGAACGGATCCAGATCGCTTCCTATAAGCAGGAGGTAGAACAGTTAAAAGCCCGTCTGACCCAGAAGGAAGAACGGCTTGATGAACGCCGGGATCAGATGATACGGGCAGCCAAAGAGGAAGCACAGAAAATCCTCCGGGATGCCAAGGATACGGCAGACCAGACCATACGGAACATTAACAAGCTTGCCGCAGACTCCGGCGTAAGTAAGGAGCTGGAAGAACAGCGGAGCAAGTTAAGAAGCAAACTTCAGGATGTGGATTCTTCCCTTTCCCTGAAAAACGAGAAAAAGCAGCCAGGAAAGAAAATCGATCCCAAAAAGCTGAAGCTGGGAGACGGTGTAAAGGTCTTAAGCATGAACTTAAACGGGACTGTAAACTCTCTTCCCAATGCAAAAGGCGATCTGTATGTACAGATGGGGATTCTCCGTTCATTGGTCAACATTTCGGACTTAGAGCTTCTCCACGAGGAGTCTGTTTCCACTCCCGCCTCTGGCGGTTCCAGAAAATCAGGAAGCGGAAGCAGTTCTACACGTATGTCCAAATCCTTTACCATCTCTCCTGAGATTAATCTGATCGGAATGACAACGGATGAAGCCATTCCCCAGCTGGACAAATACTTAGACGATGCCTATCTGGCCCACCTTCCCCAGGTGCGTGTGGTACATGGCCGTGGAACGGGAGCCTTAAAAAATGCGGTGCACAAGCACTTAAAGAAGTTAAAGTATGTGAAGGAATTCCGGCTTGGCGCCTTTGGCGAAGGGGATTCCGGCGTTACCATTGTTTCATTTAAGTAAAATACTTCGTTGCAGCCGCCATATGGATATGCGGGCATATTCTCCTGGCTCGCTGTCTTTGCGTGAATCATTTGAGAAAGGGGGCCATTATGGCAGAAAAACAGCGGATATTGATTGTAGACGACGACAGCAACATCGCGGAATTAATTTCCCTTTATTTGTTAAAAGAATGCTATGAAACAGAAATCGTAGGCGACGGAGAGGAGGCACTCCGGGTATTTCCTGAGTTCCGTCCCCACCTGGTGCTTTTAGACCTGATGCTTCCCGGTATGGACGGCTACCAGGTCTGCCGGGAGATGCGTTCCTCCTCCCAGGTCCCCATCATCATGCTGTCCGCCAAGGGAGAGGTCTTTGATAAGGTTCTGGGCCTGGAACTGGGCGCCGACGACT